>NZ_JAZDWZ010000005.1:0-80450 GCF_036350065.1 Mycoplasmopsis ciconiae
TATATTCAACTCATTTTAGTGAATTAAATTACTATTCAGTTTTCAAAGAATTTAAAGCCACAGCGGCTTTTTTTATTTTTTAATGTTTATTAGAAAATAGTAATTTAAAAACCTAAAAAAATTAAGTTGTTTCAAAAAACAAATAAATTTAAGCATCAAATAGACAAGAAAAACATTGAATATCTTTAAGTTTTAATGATTATTATATAAATGTCAAATGCGATATTTGCGACAAATATACGACCAAAGTAATAAATTTTTGATAATTTACTTTACAATAAAAAATAAACAATTGAAATAAAGTAAAAAGTCAAAAAAATGAAAGATTTTTGATTATTTTTTAAGATGATATCAGAGTTGATATTGTATATATATCGTTCAAAAATATAATCGCCTAACTTTTGTTCAAAGGTTAATTTATGATTTCGAAGAATGATTGGATACTGATAAAATAAATCATAAATTCAAGCATATACTTACAATACAGTTCTTATACTGCTATATGGACAACGTTTGTGTTTAAATGGCATACGAAATATTTTTAATTAAACATAAGTATAGAAAATCTCGAAAAGCATTAAAAGCAAAAACAAACATTTTAGAACTCAAATCAACAGCCTCGAATATGATTAAAATCTTTTTCAAAGATCAGACTATATTAGTGATAAAAATAAATTTGGTTATTATGAATTTTGCGCTGTTATCACTAATAAAAAAGAAACCATTATATAAAAGAAAAGCAAAATCAAGCTTCTCAATCATGTCAAAAAGAGACGCTAATTCCGTTTTAAATACTTAAAAAATTAATAAAAATATAAATTAAATATTAAATCTTTA
Source organism: Mycoplasmopsis ciconiae (assembly GCF_036350065.1). Classification (NCBI taxonomy): domain Bacteria; kingdom Bacillati; phylum Mycoplasmatota; order Mycoplasmoidales; family Metamycoplasmataceae; genus Mycoplasmopsis; species Mycoplasmopsis ciconiae. The sequence goes on from NZ_JAZDWZ010000005.1 coordinate 838, forward strand.
ACAATGAATAATGTTTTAGAAAATACTTTTTTATACAAAGTGGACATAAAAAATAAATTTTATGTTTGTGACCCTTATTCATCATAACAAAAGGGCGGTATCGAAAATTATCGTAATAAATAAACCAGAATATTCAAGCCAAAAGGTAAAGCTCCAAAATTAGCGAATAATTGGAATATTTGTATTCTAATTTATACTATTAACAAAACAAAAAATAATATAAAATTGATGGTTTAAATCAAATCCAATTGATTTTTTTTAATAAGTACAGCAAACTTCAATAAAACATAATAAAAAACAATTTTTAGCTTTAGTGATTTTGTTTTTGTATTTTTTTATCAAAACCATTAAAATTTAATTAATCAAAATGCCTTACAAAAGGAAACCACCTTAGGTGGAATTTTGTTTTTTTAATTAACGTTTTAACTTTCTATTTATTTTTGTTTTTTATTCAATATTTTTTGTTATAATAATTACACCAAGCTCAAGCATAAAAAATAAAAAAATATTTTTATTTTTATATTTATATGCTATAATTATAAAGCAAACACGGAGAAGTAGCTCAGCTTGGTAGAGCACTTGGTTTGGGACCAAGTGGTCGCAGGTTCAAATCCTGTCTTCTTCACCATTTTCGGGGGGATAGCTCATTTGGCTAGAGCGCCTGCCTTGCACGCAGGAGGCGGTGGGTTCGAATCCCATTCTCTCCACCATTTTTATGGCACTGTAGCTCAGTTGGTTAGAGCATCCGGTTCATACCCGGAAGGTCATGAGTTCGAATCTCATCGGTGCTACCATACGGAAACTAACTTTAGGACCTATAGCTCAACGGTTAGAGCAACCGGCTCATAACCGGTCGGTTACAGGTTCGAATCCTGTTAGGTCCACCATGGGTGATTACCCAAGTCTGGCTGAAGGGACTAGTCTTGAAAACTAGCAGGGGATGCAAGTCCCGCGGGGGTTCGAATCCCTCATCACCCGCCATTTAAAAAATAAAATATAAAACTGAATATAGCGGAGTGGAGCAGTCGGCAGCTCGTCGGGCTCATAACCCGAAGGTCACAGGTTCGAGTCCTGTCTCCGCAACCAAGTGGTCCAGTGGTAAAGTGGTTTAATACGCCTCCCTGTCACGGAGGAGATCGCGGGTTCGATCCCCGTCTGGACCGCCATTTATGGCCTTGTAGCTCAGTTGGTAGAGCAACAGATTGAAGCTCTGTGTGTCGCTGGTTCGATTCCTGCCGAGGCCACCAAAAAGCGATTTACTTTGTGTATTAATCAAAATATATAAAGTAAATCGCTTTTTAATATCTATTATATATAATTTACCAATTTTAAAATTTAATGTATAATATTGCTAACTTGTTAAATTTAATATAAATTAATAAAGGAGAGTTTACAATGCCAAGAGAAGGTTTTACACTTCAATGTACAACATGTAAAATGGAAAATTACATAAGCAAAAAAAATAAAAAAGCTCACCCAGAAAAAGTGGAAATTAAAAAATACTGCTCAAAATGTAATTCACATGTAAACCACAAAGAGAAAAAATAATTTCTTTAATTATTATAAAATCATGTCTTATAGACATGATTTTATAATAAAGAAAATTTAAATATTTTTTATAATATATATTAATAAAAGAGGTAAAAATGAAATTTAATAAAATTAATGAATTATTTAATAAAAATAATATTGACGCTTATATTTCTGAAGCCCCACAAACGAGATTATGATATAGTGGCGTTTCAACAAGCGACGGATACATTGTTATAGAACCAGGTAATAAAGCTACTTTATTTGTTGATGGACGCTATATCGAATATGCAAATGCACACGCGCAGAATGTTGACGTCGTTTTAATTACTTCGACATCTATGAAAGACTTTTTTAACAAAAAACAATTTAAAAACATAGCTTTAGAAAAAAATTACTTAACTAAAGAAGTTCAAGATAAAATTATTTCTTTAGTTAAACCAGAAAATATACAATGAGTGGATGGTCAAGCCATCAGAGTTATCAAAGATCAGAGTGAAATTGCTACCTTGCAAAAAGCAATTGATATATCACTCAAATCTTATGATCAGCTAATGCAATGACTTAAGCCCGGAGTTACAGAAAAAGAAGCTGCGGCCTATTTAAATTATTTATTGAAATTAAACGGTTGTCAAAAAGAAGGATTTACAGAAATTGTTGCTACAGGTCCTTCATCAGCAGAACCGCACCATCATCCTACTGATAGAAAAATAGAAGAAGGTGATTTATTAAAAGTTGATTTTGGAGGAGAATATAACGGATACACAGCTGATATCACAAGAACCGTTATTTTTGGAGGTGAACAAAAAGCCAAAGATCCTAAAATGATCGAGATACTAAATATAGTTAAAGAAGCTGCTAAAAAAGGTCGTGAAAATGTAAAACCAGGTATTAAAGCTAGCGAAATCGATAAGATATGCCGTGATTATATTAAAGAAAAAGGATATGGTGAATACTTTGTTCATGGTACAGGTCATGGTTTAGGTATTGATGTACATGAGTGACCAAGCGTTTCAACTTTAAGTGATTGAACTCTTGAACCAGGAATGGTTTTAACTGTTGAACCAGGAATTTATATCGAGAACTTCGGTGGAGCTAGAATTGAGGATGACGTTTTAGTAACAGACCAAGGACATATAGTTTTAAGCAGAAAATAAAACGACGAAGAAAAGCGCTTTTTAAAAGCGCTTTTTATTTATTTTTTTAAATTCTTAATTACTTTTGAAATGGCAAAGTATAATTTGATAAATTCAATAAAATTATTTATATTTTTTTTGTTGTGATCTTTGTTGTAGTTTAAATCAACACTTATAATGTGTTTTTTGGGTGAATAATAAAAATGCAACCAATGTTGTTTATTTATTTCTAAAGATAATAAAAATAAATATTTATTATTTTTATATTTATGAATATTCACTTGCGTAATTATGTTTTCATTAGAAAAATAAGAATTAACAGAAAACATCTTAAATATACCTTCTAGCTTTTGGGGAGGGATTTTAAAATTAAAGTTTTTACTTAAAAAGTCTTTTTGTCGCTTTTCTTTTTCTTTAATTTTTAAAGAAATCAAATTATTATTATTTTTATAGTTTTGTAATAATAATGTTGAATAATTTATAAAATCTAATAAATCGTCACTCATATTATTTTTAATCCCACTAGTGAATATATTATTATCGTATTTAAAAATAATATCTTCTTCGTTTATATTTTGATTTTCGTAAGTTAATTGGAGACTAAGATTATTTATTTCATTTTTTATAAAATTAGAAGCATTTAATGCAACGAACACACTTTTGTTTGTTTGGTTTTCATTTTTTCAATTTTGATAAATATAATCTAAATATATAGCCGCGAATAAATCGCTTTTTATTTTTTTAAATTTGTTAGTATTTTTTACAAAAAAATCAACATTTTGTTTAGAATCGATGAATATAATTACATCATAGTTATTTTTATTTTTTATAGCTGCTAAAAACTTAATTTTATTAACTCAAAAATTAAGTTTTTTAGAATAAGAAAGCGAAAAACTATTTTTGGTAATATTCTTTTCAAAAGGTAATAGTGAATTTTGATTATCCACATGAGCAATTATTTTTGCATTAATTTTTTTATCATGTTTATTAATTTTAAAAATTGTATTATTTTGTTTATTGTTAAAATAAAGATCAACGATTTTGTTATAGCTTAGTTGCGTTATATCATCATTAGCGTGGTAATATAACGGATATTCAAATAAATATAAATCACTTACTAATTTGATAACCTTTTGGTAATTTTGCATTTTTCCATCTTTATCATATAGCTTTATTATGGGTTTATTTGTTAATTTATCATATTTAAAATACAATCCCCCATCTAAAATATCAATTTTGAAAGCTTCTCTGATAATAGCTTCACTTATTTTTTGTTCTGGTGCAAATCCATAAACATTATGGCCTTGTTGCTTAAATATTTTGATTACTTTAGATTTTATGTTTGACTCGATTAACTGATCAAAACAAATTAAAAGGTTATTATTATCTTTTAATAAAGTTGATAATTTAGCACAAATTAAACTTATAACATATTCGTTAGCTTGAGCATAACCGATAAAATCGCCAAAAACAATTCCTTCGTTGGTTACGCTTGGAAACTGCATAAACGTACTTTGATTAATGTTTCAGTGTTTGAAAGTGTTAATTAATCTTTCTTTAAAATTAGAATCGTGTTCATAGAACTCTAATCATTTTTTTTCAATATTTCTAATATCCATACTTATCAAATTTTACTAAATTAAAAAATAGTGAAAATTGTTTTCACTATTTTTTAATTTTTATCTACTATTTTTCTTAAATTTAACAGCGAAATTTAAAAATATGAAAATAAGTGTAAATGAAGCACAGTAAATTATATTCACACTTTGGCTTACGTCTATTCCGAATAATTTATTAAAACTTATTGATGAGACAGATAAGTCAATAATTGATAATAATTTATTTGTCTCAATATTTAAACCTGATGATTGGTTAAATTCAAGAGCTTTTTGAAAAATTGATGGATCAAACTTATTTAAAGGTAGAATAGTTAATTTCATAGCATTAACCATTTGAGTACCAGGTAGAATTGAAGCCACTTGCGCTAAGGATTGTGGTAATTGTGTAAGCGGTATAAATGAACCAATAAAAAAACCAATTACACTTGATATTCCTGCACTCATAGCTGCAAAAGCATTTGTGTTTCTGACGTAACTTATAACAAAAATAAAAAATGCAGAATTTAATAAACAACTTAAAATAACTAAAGCAATAATGATAAATACTTGATCTGTGTGATAGTAGAAAGTTCCTCTAAAAGCTTGATATATAAATAAAAATACCATTATAATTAGCGAAATAATTGTATTTATTACAAAATTAAAACCTAAGTAACTCATTCTTACCACACCGCCTCTAACTGGTGTGATAAATAAATCATTTAAAACTTTATTTTTTGCATCCTCAACCATAATCGAACATAAACTTAAGGCTGTAGTTATTGTTGTAATTCCCAATAAACCAGCTAAAAAAGTCGAATCTATAAATGCATCCACTATTTTATTTGGATCTAGAGTTTTGATCAAATCACCTTTTAAAGCGAAAGCAGAAGAATCTGTTTTTAAAGCATATATTTGTGCTGTAATTGATTGAGAATATGTTTCTTGATTAAAAAGAGATTGAGCAAATAAAAGAAAAATTAATGTTGCCAGTAACGGACTTAAAAACGTAAAAAATACACGTTTAGGTTCTTTGATAAAGGAGATAAAATTTCTTTTTGTTAAAAAATAAAGCTGACTAAACATTATTTATATTCTCCTTTTTTAAGTTTTTATTAATCTCTGGGTTATTTGTAACGTTTAAAAACACCTCATCCATTGTTCCTTTAATTAATTCGAAGTTTTCAAAATATTTTAAATTTTGCTCGCAAAAGATTTTGGCTTCTTCATAGTTTTTAAAATAACAAGTATAGTTAAGATTTGTTTTTGTAACTTTGGCATTAGTTAATTTTAATTGTTTTTCTAACTCTGGATTTTCTTTTGTGTTGTATATTTTTAACTGTGTTGTAGCGTATTTAGTTTTTAAATCAAACACATGTCCTTCAACTAGTTTAACACCTTTGTCGATAATGATAGAGTAATCACAATTATTAGCTTCTTCCATATAGTGGGTTGTTAATAAAATGGTTAATTGCTTTTCATTTTGTATTTTAGTTAAAATATCCCAAACTAATTTTCTAGAAAAAGGATCTAATCCGGTTGTAGGTTCATCTAAAAACAAAATTTTAGGTTTGTGAACTAATGCTCTAGCTATGTCAGTTCTTCTCTTTTGTCCCCCACTTAAAGAACCATAGTTTCTGTCTAAAATATCTTCCAATTGAAAATCTCTTATTATTTCTTCAACAGCTTTTTGTGGTGTCAAATTTTGTTGTTTGAGATAGTCTTTGTACATTTGCGCTCTTACAATTAAGTTTTCGTAAATGTTTAACTTGTCATCTAATATCGATTGTTGAAAAACAATTCCGATTTTTTGTCTAACGCTAGCCAAATCTTTATCGATGTTTTGTCCATCGATGTATATTTGACCAGAGTCTCTATTTAATAGACCTAAAATAATATTTAATGTAGTTGTTTTACCGGCTCCATTTAAACCTAAAAAACCAAATAACTGACCTGTTTTAACTTTGAAAGATAAATTATCTAAGGCCTTATATTTTTTAAATGTTTTATTAAGATCTTTGATAACTATCACATCTGGGTTGTTATCTTTTGTTTTAACACTTTCCATTTTTCTCCTTAAACATTATCATTTAACGGATTTTGATCGTCTTCTTGTGACTTGTCAATTGATATTACGTCTACATTAGAAATTTCATCTTTGTTTCTTAAATTAATTAATTTAACACCTTTTGTATTTCTTGATGTTATTGGGAATGATGATAAATCAGTTCTAATTGTTAAACCATTTTTTGTAATGATTAATAATTGATCATTATGATTAACAAATTTTGAAAATACTAAATTACCTGCCTTATTGGCGTTAAGAGCAGTAATTCCTTTAGCACCTCTTTTTGTTAATCTAAAATCATCTTTATGAGTTAATTTAGCATAACCTAAACTACTTACACTTAAAACATAATCACCATTTGTATCACAAGAAGCTGAAATAACTTTTTGTTCTTCATCTAACTTAATAGCCTTAACTCCAATAGCTATACGCCCACTTGGTCTTATGTCGTGACTATTAAAGACAACAACTGATTTTTGATTATTAGCAACTAAAATTAAATCATCTTCATTACTAATAAAACATTCAACCAATTTATCGTTATCTTTTAAATTGAAGGCGATTTTACCTGATTTATTAACATTTTCATATTCTTTTATATGTGTTTTTTTAATAATACCTTTTTCGGTTACACTTGTTAAATATGAATCTTTTGAAAAATCATTAACTTCTAATATGCTAATTATTTTTTCATTGTTATGAATATCAAGATTATTAATTATATTAACAAAAGGTGTCCCCTTGCTTTGTTTTGTAGCTTCAGGAATTTGATATGCTCTAATTTTATAGACTTTATTTAAATTAGAAAAAAGTAGCAAGTCAGTATGAGTTGATGTTTTTAAAATTAAATTAATTTCATCATCACTGTATGTTTTCATTGTATTAGAACCAATTCCACCTCTTTTTTGAGTATGATAGTCTTCTAAATCAATTCTTTTTACATAACCTTTAACTGTTTTGGTTAAAACAATTTCTCTTTTAGCTATTAAATCTTCTTCGCTAATTACACCTACGGCATTGTAGTCAATTTGTGTTCTACGTTCATCTCCGTATTTTTCTTTAATGACATTTAGTTCATCAATAATTAGCTCAATTAATTTTTGCTCTGAATTCAATATTTCTAAATAATATTGAATTTGCTTTTGTAACATTTCGATTTCTTCTAAAGTTTTTTCAATGCTTAAACCTGTTAATCTTCTTAAACTCATATCCAAAATCGCTTTTGTTTGTTTTTCACTTAATTCAAATTTTTGTGAAAGAGTTTCTTGAGCTTGTGCATCTGTTTTAGAAGCTCTAATTATTTTAATTACTTGGTCAATATTATCTGTTGCAATTTTAAAACCAAGTAAAATGTGATGTCTTTCTTCATCTTTGTTTAGATCAAATTGTAATCGTCTTGTTAAGACTTCTTTTTGGTGATCTAAGTAAATACTCAATGCATCTTTTAAATTAATTAATTTTGGCTCTCCTTTAACTAAAGCAACCATATTAGCATTAAAGTTCATTTGTAAAGGTGTTTTTTGGAATAATTTGTTAAGCAAAATGTGCGGGTTATGATTTCTTTTTACATCAATAACAATTCTAATACCTTCTCTATTAGACTCATCTCTTAATTCAGCTATTCCGTCAATAATTTTATTTTTATGTAATTCAACAATTTTTTCAACAATTGTTGTTTTTTTAACTGCGTAAGGAATTTCAGTAACGATAATTCTGTTTTTACCGCTAGCTAATTCCTGAATTTTACATACACTTCTTAATGGAATTTTTCCTCTTCCGGTTTCATATGCATCTATTATTCCCTTAGTTCCTAAAATGGTTGCTCCAGTAGGAAAATCAGGACCCTTAATGTATTCCATTAATTCAAGTGTTGTTATATCATTATTTTTTGCGTAAGCTATAACCGCATCAATAGTTTCACGTAAGTTGTGCGGAGGAATTTCAGTTGCTAAACCTACTGCAATTCCGGAACTTCCAGAAATCAATAAATTAGGAAAACGTGCAGGTAAAACGACTGGCTCAATTTCTGAAGAATCATAGTTATCAGCAAAATCAACTGTATTTTTTTTGATTCCGTCAATCATTTCAGAAGCTAATTTTGACATTCTAGCTTCAGTATAACGCATAGCAGCCGCTTGATCTCCGTCGATTGAACCAAAGTTACCATGACCATCGACCAAAGGATAACGCATACTAAAATCTTGCGCCAAACGAACCATCGCTTCATAAACGGAACTATCACCATGAGGGTGATATTTTCCTAAAACATCCCCAACAATTCTAGCGCTTTTACGGTATTGAGAATTATGTGTGATACCTAATTCGAGCATATCATATAAAATACGTCTATGAACAGGTTTTAAACCATCTCTAGCATCAGGTAAGGCCCTAGCGACAATAACACTCATAGCATATTCTAAAAAGCTACTACGCATTTCGTTGTCGATAATAACTGGTATTAATCCGTCACCTTCTTTTTTAACAAGTTGTGGTTTCACTTTATACTCTTCGTTATTTTGAGGCGAAACTTCTTCTTCAACTTCTTCTTTAGGAGCTGGTTTTCTTCTTTTAAAAACTAAACGATTATCCTCTTCATATTCATATTCTTTATCTTCTTCTAATTTGACAGCTTGTTCGTTTTTATCATCAATTAAATTATTTTTTTTATTTTTATCACTCATATTTCTCCTTTTTGAATAATATAAAATAGTATATTTTATATTTTACCAAAATAACTTTTTTAAAGGCTTAATATCAAATAAAAAAATACACACTTTTATGTGTATTTTTATCACTTAAACAACAAATTATATGGAGCTATTTTTGTTTTTAAAATTTTAGATTTTAGTTTATGTGTTGGCTCTAAAAGTGACAGACAATTATAAAAATCGCTGCTGTGGTTTTGGTGTTGAATATGAGAAAATTCGTGATTAAAAAGATATTCGATTATACTTTTTGGAAATTGAAAGGCAAAAATATTGATGGTAATTAATTTCTTGTTTTTTTGATATGAGCCTCAATATGTCTTTGCGCAATTAAGTTTGAAGCTAATTGATTCTATTTTGCTTTTATTACACATATATTGGCAAAAATCTTCAAAAATTAAATTAGTTTGTTGAATAAATCATTTATAAATATTATTAATTGTTTTATTTGGGTTTTCTTGAAAAAACTCAAATTTTTTATCATCATAAAGCAAAATCAATTTTTGTGCATTTGCTTCGTAATTAAAATTTACTTTTTGACCTAAGAAATAAAAGTATTGGTTATTTAATATTATTTTATTTAATTTATTATTTTTTACCATTGTCTCAATTGTGTAGTTCAATTTTAATTCCATATTTTTATTATAATACACACCTAAAAACTAAAAATAAAGATATTTTTAATAAATCAACAACGTTTAATCATTTTATAACTTTTCAAATGTAATATATTATAATAATGAACATATGGAAACAAAAGAAAACAAAAAATCATTATTCAAATCCAGAATTTTGCCAGGTATAGCCATGATCGTTTTTGCGATTTTTTTCTTTGTGGGAGGCTATTTCATTTTTCAGTTTAATAATTCACAATCTACAGAATTACAAAATTATAAAAAAATATTAAGGTTAGTTTTTTTAGGTATTTTTGCATTATTTTTAGCTGTTGTTTCATATGAATTCATCAATAGTTTTGATTTACCAATTTACATAAGTTTAATTATTTCACTTTTTGTATCATCAACAATGCTTTTTATTTTTATCCCTGTTCCATGGGTTGATTCGTCAAATCAGTCGTATACTTTAATCTTGTCGCTTAACCAATTAAGTTTTAAATCATTAATAAGCGGAAACTGACATACTGAAGTATTTTCACTAATAAGTATTTTTTGCGCTTCTGCGATTTATTTATTATTTAAATTAATAACAGTCAAAGGCGTTAATGTTAAAAACATTTTAATTAAAACATTAATTATTTTAGTAACCTTTTTCATTATTTCTTTAGCTGTAAGATTTATGTATTACTCTTACATTAGCCAAATTCAGTATTTATTATTATTTGTATTAATTTCAATATCTAGCGACATAGCAGGTTTTTTTGGGGGAAGATATTTTGGACACAAATTTTTCAAAAGAAAACTGGCGCCATATATTTCTCCTAAAAAAACAATTGAAGGAGCCATCAGTAGCATAGTTATTGCATTTTTAGTAGCTATATCAATTGTTTTAATGTTTAATTTATATTCAATTTTTGAATCAGATGCCTTTAGAGTTGTTCAAATTTTAATACAATTATTTTTCTTAATTGTTTTAGCAATTTTAGGAGATTTATATTTTAGTTTAATCAAAAGAATCAATAACAAAAAAGACTATTCTAATATTTTCTTAGGACATGGAGGATTTTTAGATAGATTCGATTCTATTTTAATTGTTGTTGCTATGGGTAGTTTGTACATATTATCTTAAATATATAAACATCTATAAAACAATTGCTTTCGTTAATTTTAACAACAATTTAAATTCTAAAAAATACATTTAGTTTTTAAACACAACCAACAATATTAAAAGTTGACAATTACTTGTCAACTTTTAATATTTTTACTAAGCTCAACAAATTTTTTATTTTGCGATTTTTCCTAAAACTGTGTATTTTTGAGCGCCGGTAGCGTTTTTTACATTAGAGTTAATATTCTTTAAGTTTAAGTAACCTAAGAACGCGAAAGCGATAGCTTCTTTTGCGTCGTAATTAATATTTATTTGGTCACTTAATAAGACAGGATAATCAATCAATTCTTTTAAATATTGAACCATTAATTTATTTCTTGCGCCTCCACCACTAACAAAAACTTTATAGTCTTGATTATCTTTGAAAATAAAGTCTTTATAACTATTTGCTATAACTAAGGCGCTAAAATATGTAAGTGAATGAATTAAATCTTCTTTAGGTACATCAATAAATTTAGCTATTAAATTATCCACAAATAAGCTAGTATATTTTTCTCTTCCAGTTGATTTTGGTGGTTTAGTTTTGTAATATGGATCATCTAGTAAAAACGAAATTATTTGATTATTTATTTTTCCTTTTAATGCTATTTTAGAGTCATAATCACATTCTTGATTATAAAGTTTATTTACCGCCAAGTCAATTAAAATGTTACCCGGGCCATTATCAAAAGCAAAAACTTTATCTATATCTTTATAAATAACGCTTACATTCGACATCCCACCTATATTTTGGAACAAACTAACATAATTTTTGTCTTTATTTAAGTAATAGTCAAAAATAGGAACCAAAGGTGCACCTTGACCTGATAAGGCCATATCAGCTGTTCTAAAGTCACCAACAGTCATGATGTTTGTTTTTTTACTTATAACACTAATATCACCAATTTGTAGAGTACTTTTTACTTGTGAACCACTAGGATCAATTAAATGATAAATGGTTTGGCCGTGCGAAGAAATTAAATCAATTTCATTATTTTTAATATTGCTATCTTTTAAAAAATTATTAACGCATTCAGCGTAAAAATAGGCAATTTCAAAATTTAAGGAGCAAATATCTTTGGTTGTTGCTTGGTTATTAATAGCTTTAATAATTTTATTTTTTAATTCATTAGGATATTTAACAATGTCAAATTTTTGTAGTTCTATTTTTAATTCGTTTGAATCTTCGATATTTACAAGTGCAATGTCAAGACCATCGACACTTGTACCGCTCATTAAACCAATGATTTTATATTTATTTTTCAAATTTAAATCTTCCTAAAGCTGGTAAATAATCAAGTAAAAATATTTCATGCTCTTTTATTTTAGCAACAACATTTTTGCCTAAATCATCGTTATCGGTGTCTTTTAAAATAATTTGCAATTCGCCTTTATATTGTTTGTAATTATCATTGCAAATTACTACATCACCTCTTTTTAGTTTTTTTGGCGTGTTTTGAGGTAAAAAACTTTCATTTTTGTATTTAACTCTGCTTTGTGTACTTCTGACAAAAAAGTCATTGGTATCACCTCGTCTAAAGTGTTTTTCATTAAATAAAATGTCTTTAATTACTTGATTATTCTCAAAATCTTCAATTGTTTTAACTTCAAAAGTAATAATATCAGGATCCACCTGCGACATTTGTTTTAATTCAATATCAGAAGCGAATGAATTACCAATTATAATGTCATCAATTAATTTTGTCGCATATAGGTGTTTAACTTGTGTTTTAATTGGTAAATTTCTGCTAATTTCAAGTGTACATAGGCCATGACTAAGATCTCAAGGACCAACCTTAGCAATTTCTGAAGTGACAAATGCAGCTGTTTTAATGTGATTTTGTTTGAATTTTAATGTTATTTTATTAAAAAATTCAAGTGATAGTCCTGTATATTTTTGTGGATAAAAATTATGCGAAGCAATTAAGAAATCTTTTTTAGGATGATATGAAATTATGTTATCTAAATATTTGTTATCGTTAGATATATTAATCTCAACCAATAAGTTTTGAGTGTTAAAAGTCATATCAGCTTCTTTTTTGCCATCAAAACCCATATCTAGTCTAATTCCGTCAGCTTTTAATTCTTTAAAAAAACTTAAATCATCATAGCTAGCACCAAAAGTATCAAAGACTCTAGGGTTTACATCTAGAATAACAAACATACCCTTTTTGTGGGCGTATTCGTTAATTTCACTAAAATTTTTAATTAAATTTTCTTTAGTATCTGTAACTGATAACAAGCATGAAAAAATTCTTTTAAATTTATATTCACTTGCTTTATCTATATATCTAAAAATCTCTTTTTTATCTTGTTTCTCAGGGTAAATGGAAATTCCCAACATTATTTATTACCACCTTTTTTATTAGTCTTTTTTTTCGAAATATTATGCTTTTGAGCGTTTTCTTTTTTTCTTATTCTTCAATCATTAAATCTTTGTAAAAATATTGGTGTGGAAAAACCAAAAGCAACCATCGTAGGTATTGACGCTGCATACAAAGTAATTTTCCCAAAATCTACATTAGCTATTGTAAGCGGTAAAGCAATGCTAATTAAAACAAAAAATGGCAAAGCAACAATTATTCAAGAGGGTATTTTATTAAATCAAATTTTATTTTTGTTGATTCAATTAAAAATAACATATGAAACAGCCAAAATTACAGATCAAATTATAAATAAAGCTAATTCGTTCATTATACCCTCTTATTTTTTACAAAATTACTTACTTTTTTTAGTTTTAAATTTGAAAATTTTTCTTGATTTAAATTCTTTTGTTACTTCTTCTCTAATTAATTTTTCATCATAATCATGAGAATTTTGTTTAGCTAGTTCAATTCTATCTTGAATTTCTTGTTCAATTTCTTCAGCTACCATTTTATTATCGTAGGCTTTAGCAAAAGGTAATCAAACAAAACAACTTACGACAATTAATATTAATGAAAGAACTAATGTTCTTCAATCCAATCCTGTACTTAGAAATGCTCCAACAGGTGTTGGTAGTGTTCATCCAACTGTTTGAGTTGGGATCGAAACAATGTTTAGTTTCATACAAATAAATGTTATTGTCCCTAAAATTATAGGTGTAAAAATTGCTGGTAAAGCTAAATAAGGGTTTAAAACAAGTGGATAACCAAAGATAATTGGTTCGTTTATGTTGAAAATTCCAGGGGCTATTGATGGATATGTAACAGCTCTAATGTATTTACTTTTGGCAATTATCAACATAACAATAATTAAACCTAAAGTTGCTCCAGCACCACCAATTCATACGAATCATTGGAAAAATGGTTCTACTAAAATATTTCCTTTATCCGCTACTGTTAGTGATGTTAATTTTAAGTCAGTCATAATTTTTTGGTTTTGATCTAGCGCTATTAATCAAAATGGTCTAGCTAAAGCACCAACAACAGCAACACCGTGGATACCTGCTATTCATAAAACCATAACTAAAAATACAACAACAATAAATCCTAAATAGTTATTACCACCAAAAACAGATTGTAACGGTTGTAATATAAAGTTGGTGTATTTATGTATATCAAAACCTCAGAAATTAAAGATAAATACTGCTGGTAAAATTACCAATAACATTGGTATCAAGGCATTAAAAGGTTTTGCAACAACTGAAGGTACAGATTTTGGAAGTCTAATTGTGATTTTGTATTTAACACATAATCTAAAGATTTCAACACTCAAAATAGCAACTACCATACCACCAAAAACAGTTGCACTACCAAATTGCGCAGTTGTAAATGAAGGGTTTGCTATTCCTTTGTAATTAGGCCCAACAATACTAATTAAATATGCAATAAAAGCTATTAATATTCCTTGTTGTTCATCTAATTTATAACTTTTTGAAAGGCTTCTTGCAATTCCCATTACAGCAAAAAGACCTAACATTGGGTATGTTAATCTATAAGGCAACATAATAAAAGATGCCCATTTACCATCCTGAACCTTAAGTAAAAAGTCGATTCCGAATGTTTCGCTTTTTCCGATTGGGAAAAAGAAAAGAATTAAAAATGTAGAACCAATAAGTAAAATCGGAATTATAGAAATCATTCCATTTCTAATAGCGTCAATATATCTGTTTTCTCCGATTTTAGAAATAATCGGCATGAATGTTTTTTCTACATATTTTAAGAAAGCTTGAATATAATTCTTCTTATTTTTGGTTGTTGTCATTATTGTTCCATCGCTTTCACAACGTTTTTAAGAAGTTTTGGTGCTCCGATTGGATTGTATTCCATCATTTGAATTTGGTATATTTTTTTACCTTTCTTTTGAGCGACTTCATTAATTTGGTCGAATTTATGTTTTATTTGTGGAGCAACTAAAATAATGTCAAATTCTTCCTTAAAATCTTCTAATTCATTTGCGCCTATAGCTTGAGCTTCGAAGTTTTGAATATTTTGTTTGTGTGCTTCTTTTTCTAAAGAAGTAATTAAAATTTGTGTGCTCATACCACCACTACAAATTAATAAAACTTTCATATTAAGCCACCTCCACTTTTGTTTTTTGTGTTTTTTTAGCAATTTTGTAAATTATCATTGCTGCATAATCTGCACATAATAAAAATAGCGGAATTAAAATAATATATTTAATCATTTCGTTGTTTTTTATTGACATATTTAGTGAGTTAACAAAAATATTTTTAATTTCTTCTTCAGGATTAGAATCAATTAAATTTTTAGTAGCACTAAGTAGTAAAATATTGTCTTCTAAAACACTAAAACTTACAGCTGCATAAATAACCATTACAGTTGTTAAAACAATTGTAATTGAGCCAAAAATTAAAAATAATTTTTGGTCTTTATTTTTGTTTTCTTGTTTATTTTTAAATATTTTAATTAAACTTTTAGCATATATAACTATTGCTGAAAAAGCAAAAATAGCCATTAATACAACGGTCGCGATTAAGTATTTGCTATTTGCATATGTCGCGTGCACATCTTTAAAGGTTTCGACATCTTTATTGGCCGAAACTTCCAAAGAAGGTATAAATGCTAATGTACCAATAATTGTAAAAATAGCAGCCAGAACTGATAAAACAATTAAAGATTGTAATTTATACTTGGACATTTTAACCTTTCATATTGAGTTTTTTCTCTATTGTTTGCATTACTTTAAGTAATTTTTGTGCTAAAACTAATGAGTTTTCTGCTGACATAAATTGATCTTCTGCATGAATTAATAACAACGATGTTTTTTCAAGCGAATCATTTGCTTCCATTGTGATTAATTTATAGTGTGATTCGTGTGATTGAGCTAATATCTCTTGCCCTTGTTTAATACACTTTTGAGCTTTTTCAAACTCAAAATCACATATGTAGTCAACAGCCTCTAAAAATAGAGCTTTTGCGCCACCTGCATAACTTATAATTTCAAATGCAGATTGCTCAATTATTTCTTTATTCATAAATTTCCTCATAGATTTTTTTAGCTTGTTCATAATTAACATTTTCTTTTAACATAATAATTGACATTTTTACATTTTTTGTTTGTTCAAAAACCTCATCAATTTTTTGATCGTTTGCATCAGTTATTATTTTGATTATATTTTTACACCTTTGAACCAATTTCTTATTTGAAGGTATTAAATTAATCATGTAATTTTGTTCAACATATCCTAATTTTGTCATTAATGATGTTGAAATAATGTTACAAATCATTTTTTGACTGGTTCCTGCTTTCATTCTAGTTGAACCAGTAATAACTTCAGCCCCTGTGTTTATTTCTAAAAATATGTCAGCATATTTTGAAATTAGTGCATTGTTTGTATTTGCTATACTTACACAAGCGGCGTTTATTTTTTTAGCATATTTTAAAGCGGCAACAACATAAGGAGTTCTACCTGAAGCAGCAAGACCGACTAAAATATCATTTTGATTGAAATTGATATTTTTTAAATCTTCAATTGCTTGATTTTCGTCATCTTCAACATTTTCATAAGCGTTTGTAATCGCTTTTTGACCTCCGGCTATAAGTGCTAAAACCTTGTCTTTTACTCCATAAGTGGGATAGATTTCGCTAGCGTCTAAAATTCCTATTCTTCCGCTAGTTCCAGCACCTATATAAATTAATCTACCTTTGTTGAATTTAACCTTTTGATAAGCTAAATCAATAATTTGACTAATTTTTTGTTTTTGTTGTGCAATTTTTTGAGTAATTTGAGCATCTTCATTAATAATAATATCGACCATTTCAATAGTATTTAAAGATGAAAAATTTTTAGAATTAGGATTGTTTTGTTCTGTGTCAATCGTATTTAATTTTTTTGTATTATCCATATTTATATTGTTCTATAAAGTAAAATTCCAGGCACTTTTGGTGCATCATAAGGTTTTTGATTTTTTGTGTCGTAATTTCTATCTTTAATATAATCAACTAAAGGAATATCTACAACACGATTGTATTTTTTGCTACTTGAAGCGTTTCTGTAGTAAGCAACTTTTTTACCGTCTTCATCTTTAAAAACTAAATAACCACAGTGAGTTACGTCTAGCCAGTCGTTTAATGTTTCTGGAGCAGCTAACATAATTAAGTCACCAGATTTAAAGTTGTTTGCTAAAAATTCATCTGTTAATTTGTCATGTTTTAAGTAAGATATTGTTCTAGAACCTTCACTAGCTCCTTGAATATTTACTTTTCCTTTTATAACGTTAAGATTTTTAATTTCATGTTTAACGATGTTATCGCTTCCTAATGAATCAACCACTAAGTTTTTAACTATTGCAGGTTCAGATAATTCTCAATCTGTAAAATAGTGTTTTCTTTTTGAGTATTCCACTTGTGAATTTTTATATCTTGTGGCTTTAAGATTATCAATAAATGTATCAATGTTTTTAGCTGTAATTAAGGCATTTACATAATCTAAATATGTAAAGCAATCTAATCTATACAAATCAACAATCAACTCTTCTGCTACAGTTGGTGATCCAACTAAATAATCTCCTACATATTGATGACCAAGCATCATTTCGCTAATTTTTAATATTTTTTGATTTTTGTCAAGTTTGTTATATTCTTCAGAGTTTGTAACTTGAAAAATATCTTTTAGTAAATTTTGAGTTTCAGGACTTGATTTATATTTGATATTTGTGTTTGGAACATAATAATCTCTTAGTTCGTTAACACTTACCATTTTTTTAAGTTTCGTAACTTCAGTATTTAGTTTTTTGTTTTGACTTTCCAAATCTTTTAGTTTATTGGCAACTACATCCATATTTTTTAATTGTTCTGATGTTTGAACACAAGAAGCCGACAATAAAGGAATTGTGGCTGATGTTGAAGCCAACACCAAAGTCATTATTTTTTTAAATTTCATTTTACCCCCGTTAGGAAATTCTCCCTATTTCAATTATCAAAAAAGCCACGCTAAATTTTTCAAGTTTTCCACATTAGTGTTTCCATTTTGTAAAGTTTTTTATATTGATGTAAAAAAATTAACAAATTTACATTAAAAACTTTTTAAAAATTAGCACTGATATTTTTAATAAATCTATAATTAAAATATGAAACCAGATAAGTTACTTTTTCAAACCAAGTGATTAAGTTTATATGAAACCAATAAAGGGTTTATTTACGCAGAAAGAAAGGGCGTTGACAGCATCGCTTTTTTAGCTTTTAAAAAGGAAAATGGTGAATATTTGTTTCATTTACGCTATCAACTTTACCCCAATTTAAAACATTTAAACAACGAATACAAATTTTACCCCAGTTGCATAACAGGAACTATTGAAGCAAACGAAACACCAATTCAAACAGTGATAAAAGAAGCTTTTGAAGAAGGTGGTTTTAAAATTTCACAACAAAATATAATTTCTTATACACCTTATTTAGCAACAACCCAAAGTAATGAAATAGTTCATGTTTATTTAGGGTTGATTGACTCAAGTGTTGAGTGCTGCGAAGCTCAAGGGGATGGAAGTTATTTTGAAAAAATATCCTTTAATAAATGAGTCAATATTCAAGAGCTACAACAAATTTTAAAGAATGAAATAACACATTCGTCATTGTTTGTTGCCTATAAATTATTTTTAGAGTATATTAATAAAGCAAATCAACAAAAAAATTAACGCCAAATACGTTAATTTTTTTGTGCTTTTTTATTATTTATCAGTAAAAAAATAGCTGTTTTTTTAGGGTTAATAGCAAAGGCGAAAAAACATTTTTAAAAAAATGAGTTTTTTTTGAAAAATATAATATTCAATATCAAAACAAGCTTTTTTTAATCTTTTTAGTGATATTGGAAATATTTTCCAATTTTATCTTTATCCAAATTTTTGTGTTAAACGGGTATATAATAAAAATGACTTAATGTCACTACTTATTAGGAGGTAAGATTTTGTTTAAAAAATCTGATAATACAACTGTCAGCACTCAAACAAATTCAACCAAATCTACAGGAGCCATTCCAGTCAAAGCTAAAAAAGCCTTAAGTTTATCAAGTCTTATTTTGATGAATATTGTTGCTGTTGTTAGCTTAAGAGGGCTTCCAGCAGAATCTGGTTATGGATTAACCTCAATCTTTTACTATGTTTTTGCAGCGGTTTCGTTTTTAATTCCTGTTGCTTTAGTAGCAGCGGAATTAGCATCAACATACACTGAAAAAGGTGGAGTGTTTAGATGAGTTGGAGAAGCTTTTGGGCCTAAATTGGCTTTTGTTTCAATGTTCTTGCTTTGAGCAGAAGTTACAATTTGATTCCCAACTGCTTTAACTTTTGGAGCTGTATCATTGGCCTATATTAGTCCTGACCAAGCAACAGCAGATCAACTAAGCAACAATAAATATTTTGTCTTATTTATTGTTTTAGCGATTTATTGAATCGCAACAGGACTTTCATCTTTGGGAACAGGAGTGTTCTCAAAAGTTGCAAAATGAGGTGGAATCATTGGAACAATTATTCCTGTAATTGTTTTAATTGGTTTTGGAGTTGCGTATTACGCAAAAGAAGGTGCGCCAGAAAATTTCAATACCGACATTTTCCCTCAATTCAAAAATTTTGATAATTTGGTTTTAGCCGCTTCTATTTTCCTATTTTACGCAGGAATGGAAATGAATGCTATCCATGTTACAGAATTAAATAAACCAAAAAGAAATTACCCTCTTGCAATTATGATTTCCTCAATTGTAACAGTATTAATTTTCATTTTTGGTACTTTATCAATTTCATTAATTTTACCAGCTAAAGAATTTAGTCTTACAAATGGTCTTTTGATAACATTTTTAAATGCATTTAAATGAGCCGGAGTAGCTTGATTAGGACCAATAATAGCAATTATGCTTGCTGTTGGGGTTTTGGCTGGAATTGTTACTTGAGTTTCAGGACCAAGTAATGGTATGTTAGCTATAGCTAAAGCAGGATATCTACCTAGATGATTCCAACACACTAATAAAAAAGGTGTTCCAACACATTTATTATTAGTTCAAGGACTTATTGTAACTGCTTTATCAATCTTTTTTGTTGTGTTACCTTCAGTTGAGGCAGCATATCAAATTTTAAGTCAGCTAACAGTTATTTTATATTTAATAATGTATTTATTAATGTTTGCTGCAGCTATTTATTTAAGATATAGCCAACCAAATAGACCTAGGCCTTATCATATACCAGGAAAATATAATATAGGTATGTTAGTTGTGGGTGGAATTGGATTTATGGGTTCACTTTTAGCATTTTTATTAAGTTTTGTGCCGCCGTCACAAATAAATGTTGGAAGTCCACTAATTTATGTTTTAATGTTAATTATAGCCGCAATCATTTTTACCTTAATACCTTTTATTATTATTAAATTCAAAAAAGATCACTGAAAAGATCCTCAAAGTGATTTTGCTCCTTTTACATGAGAAGTTGAAAATGCAAATCCTGGTTTAGTTAACCATTCAAGTGAAAAAACAGAAGATTTAACACATAAGCACTTTTTACAAAAAGCAAAAAATGAGTTAAAACATATCGAAAGTGAAATTGTAGATAAAGTAAAAGAAGAAGCGCAAAAATTAACTCACAAAAATGATCAAACACCACAACAACAATCTTAAAAAGAGAAGATAATGATTACAAATGAATTAAAAGCAAGTTTAAAAGAGTCTTTTGATAAATATAAAAACTTATCAAAAGGTCAAAATGCAAGCTACATTCCTTATTTAGCAAATGTCGAATCTTCCTTGTGCGCAGCATCTTTAGTTAGTGTTGATGGTGAAAAATTTAATATTGGAGATTCTCAATATCGCTTTGCGATAGAATCTATTTCTAAGGTGTGTACTCTAGCCTTAGCTTTAGAAGAAAATTCAGCTCAAACTATAAGAAATAAAATAGGTGATAGCCCAACGGGATTGCCATTTAATTCTGTTATGGCGTTGGAACTTCACAAGGACAAACCTTTATCTCCTCTTGTTAATGCTGGAGCTATAGCAACCACAAGCATTATTAAAGCTACAGATAAAGAAAATAGATGAGAAAAAATACTTAATTTTCAAAAATCACTGATGTCTGATATGGTTGAATTATCAGATGAAGTTAATGAATCTGAACAAACAACAAATTTTCATAATCGCGCTATTGCTTGATTATTATACTCGGCAAAAAATTTATATAGCGACGCTATGGAAGCTTGCGAAATTTACACAAGACAATGTTCTACATTGGTAAGTTCTGAAGATTTAGCTATTATGGCAGCAACTTTAGCTAATGATGGAATTCATCCAATAACAAAAAAACAAGTAATTAAATCACAAAACATTAGCCACATTTTAGCGGAAATGACTATGGAAGGTCTTTATGATAAATCAGGTGATTTTGCCTATTTTGTAGGTCTTCCGGGTAAAAGTGGTGTCGGTGGAGGGATCATGGCTGTAGTTCCGGGTAAATTTGGGATAGCCACATTTAGTCCACCTTTAGATAGTTACGGAAATAGTGTAAGAGGTTATGAGATAATCAAAGATTTCTGTAATAAAAATGGATTTAATTTATACAAAAAATAAAAGAAGGAAATATGCCATTACATAAAATTAATACAAAAGACGATAATGATAGTGTTTTTGGTAGTGCTATATCTGATATAAAATTACCAAAAAACAAAATGCCTGAAAATCAATCTAATCCAGATGATATTTTAGAATTAATTAAGGATGAATTATTTTTAGATGGAAACGCAAGACAAAATTTAGCCACATTTTGTCAAACATACGAAGAAAAACAAGTTCATGAATTGATGGATATATCTATAAATAAGAACTTAATAGATAAAGATGAATATCCTCAAACTGCTGAAATTGAACGTCGTTGTGTAAATATTATTGCTAATTTATGAAACGCACCTTCAGACTTATCACCTATAGGTACTTCTGGTATTGGTTCAAGCGAAGCCTGCATGTTAGGTGGTATGGCTATGCTTGAAAGATGGAAAGAAAAACGTCGCAAATTAAATAAACCAATTGATAAACCAAATTTAGTTTGTGGGCCTGTTCAAGTTGTATGAGAAAAATTCTGTAGATATTGAGACATTGAAATAAGACAAGTCCCAATGGAAAAAGATCGTTTTTATATGGATAGCGAAAGCATGCTTAAATATGTAGACGAAAACACAATTGGTGTTGTTTCAACATTTGGGTTAACATTCACAGGAGCTTTTGAACCTATTAAAGAATTAAGTGACGCATTAGATAAATTACAACAAGACACTGGATTAGATGTTGATATGCACGTAGATGCAGCAAGCGGAGGATTTTTAGCACCATTTTGTGCTCCTGATATAATTTGAGATTTTAGAGTTAATAGAGTTAAATCAATTAGCGCTTCTGGACACAAATTTGGTTTGGCACCTTTAGGGGCTGGTTGAGTTGTTTGAAGAGACAAATCTTACTTACCTGAAAAATTAGTTTTCCACGTAAATTACTTAGGTGGAGATATGCCAGTGTTTCAAATTAACTTTTCAAGACCTGCTGGACAAATTATTAGTCAATATTATCTATTCTTACGTTTAGGAAAAGAAGGATACAAAAAAATTCACTCAAACTGCTATGATACAGCTAAATTCATCGCTGACGAATTGAATAAATTAGGATATTTTGATTTAGTACATGATGGAGATCCAAATAAAGGAATACCTGCAACAACATGAAAATTCAAAGATGGAGTGGATTTAGGTTTTAATTTATACGACTTAGCTGATAAATTACGTGTTAGAGGCTGACAAGTCCCAGCTTATTCACTTCCAGCTAACGCTCAAGATATAGTTGTACAAAGAGTGTTAGTAAGACAAGGTTTTGGAAGAGACATGGCTGCTTTATTAATGGACGATATTAAAAATGCAATCGAACAACTTAAAGTTAATAAACCTACAGTTTCTTTAGACGAAAAAAGTGTAGGTGGATTTAAACACTCATAAAAAAACAATTCAAAAAGCTAACAATCTATCTGTTAGCTTTTTGAATTAATTTTTTTGAACATTTAATAGTTTAAAACACAAGTAAATTTTGAGCGTAATTTTTGTAAATCTTTCCACATTTCTTTATTTTATATATGTATTGACAAGGGAGCAAAATCTTTAAAGTATAAAATAATATTATTAAATACACATATAAAGGAGTTATTTATGAAAATAAAAGGAATTGGAGCATCTAAGGGTGTAGCAATTGCTAAGGTTTTTAAGATAGAAGAGTTACCTTTAGAAGTGACTAAAAACTCTGACGATCCCCAAAAAGAACTTAAACTTTATCAAGATGCAATTTCTAAAGTTACTGAGAAAATTAATAAAACAAAAGAACTTGCTCAAGATCCAGAACATGCAGCTATTTTCGAAGCTCATTTAAACTTTGTTACAGATCCATACGCAAATGAATCAATTACAAATATGATTTTAAATGACAAAGTTAGTGCCGAATACGCAACAAAAGAATTTTATAATCAATTTGCAGATATGTTTTTAGCTATGGATGACGAATATATGCGTGAAAGAGCTGCAGACGTAAAAGATGTAGCTAAAAAAATGTTATTTGCGCTTAATGGTATTGAAGAAGCTGATTTAGCTGCAATTGATACAGAAGTTATTATTGTAGCTGAAGATTTAAGCCCTAGTCAAACTGTACAATTGAACAAAAAATTCGTTAAAGGTTTTGTTACTAATATTGGTGGACCAACTTCACATACAGCAATTATGGCTAGAAGTTTAGGTATTCCTAGTGTAGTTGGGACTAATTCGATTATGTCAGCTTGCAAAAACGGAGACATTATTGCTTTAGATGGATCTAAAGGAGACGTTGTTGTTAATCCAACACAAGAGGAAATTAAAAAATTCGAGTTAGCGATGCAACAATATAAAGAATATCTTGAGAGAATTAAAGCACTTAAGGGAAAAGCTAGTGTTTCTAAAGACGGAAGACACATTGAAATAGCTGCAAACATCGGAACTCCAAATGATTTAATGAGTGTATTAGACAATGACGCAGAAGGAATTGGATTATTCAGAAGTGAATTTTTATACATGGATAATCAAAACTGACCAACAGAGGAAGAGCAATTCCAAGCCTACAAAAAAGTTCTTGAAGGAATGAATAATAAAAGAGTTGTAATTCGTACACTTGATATTGGTGGTGATAAAACATTAAAATACTACAAGTTCCCAGAAGAATTAAACCCATTTTTAGGTTATAGAGCTGTAAGATTTTGTTTACAAAATTTAGATATTTTTAAAACACAACTTAGAGCATTGATTAGAGCTAGTTATTATGGTAAGTTAGCAATTATGATTCCGATGATTACAAATGTAGATGAGTTTTTACAAGCTAAAGAAGTTTTTGAACAAACATATTTAGAATTAAAACAAGAAAATGCTCAAATAGCACCAAGAGAAAACATTGAATTTGGTTTAATGATGGAAACTCCTGCTGCAGCCGTATTAAGTGATGTATTTTGTAAATATGCAGATTTTGTGTCAATTGGAACAAATGATTTAATCCAATACTCAATGGCAGCTGATAGAATGAATGAAAACATCTCTTATTTATATCAACCGCTAAATCCATCAATTTTAAGATTAATTAAAATGGTTATTGATGGAGCTCACAAAAATAACAAATGAGCTGGTATGTGTGGCGAAATGGCAGGTGATTCAAAAGCATTACCTATCTTACTTGGTTTAGGTTTAGATGAATTTAGTATGTCAGCTTCAAATGTTTTAGCAGCTAGAGAATTAGCCTCAAAACTTGATTATCAACAAATGAAAGAATTAGCTAATAAAGCAATTATGTTAGATGATCAAACACAAGTTTTAGACTTACTTAAAAAAGAATTAAAAGACATTTAATTACTAAAAATAGCACGTTTTTAAAACGCGCTATTTTTATTTATAAGTGCTATATAAAGGTTTTAAAATTATAAAATTTTTATTTTCTATTAAAATAAATTTAAACAAGATCACTAAAGCATTTTAAAAAAGTGAATTCGTAATTAAAACAGCGATAAAAGTTTATTTTTTGTTAATTATTCAAAACATTAGAGACAAGATACATGTTTTGTTGAATTTAATAAAATTTTAAATATAAAAACTTTTATTTATGAGGTGATTATGAAAAATAACAATAATAATTCTGATAATAATAAAAAGAAAAAGAAAGTTATAATTATAGCTACACTAAGTTCAGTAGCTTTATTAGGTGGCGGATTAGGAGCTTTTTTCCTAGCTAAACAATGCAGTGCTAACAAAGAACTACGTTTAAATTCTTATTTAAAATTACAAGAAAAAATAAAAGAAGCAGATGAATTTTTATCAGGTTCAAAATTAGATAATTCCGAATCTGTTTTAATGGATCTAAGTTCAGAAAATGATTCAGCTAAAAAAGTTAATCAAGAAGATAATTTAGCAAAAATTGAAAAACAAACTAAAGATTTAGCTGATAAAATCGAAAAAGCTAATCAAAAATATAAACAATTAAACGATGATAACAAAAAAGACTTTAATAATAAAGCTGATAAATTAATTCAAAAAATCCAAAATAGCGATGATTTAACAAATAAACAAAAAGAAGATTTTTTAAGTCAGATTAATAATATTAAAACAGATTTATCAAATAATCCCGAGGCAGATTGAAAAGACTTCCAAAAAGCAATTAACGATTTAAGTAGAATTGAAAATGAAGTTGATAAAAAAATTGAAGATAATAAATTCTTAAAATCTGATTTACAAAATAACATTGACACTTTAAAGGACTCAGTTAAAAATAGCACAGATAATAACAAAGAAGCAATTGATCAATTCACTAAAAAAGTGAATGAAATAATTGATAAATATGGTGGTGTTAATCAAATAGACGACTTTCCGAAAGTCTTAAAAGAAATCGCTGATGCGCATGATTCTATTGTTTATGAATTTGAAAAAAATAAAACACCAAAAGAAAAATACGAATCTGCTCTTGAAAAAGTTAATAATTTAATTGAAAGCTTAAACGATTCTAATAAATATCCTAATTTAGTTGAAAAATTAAATAACCAAAAAAACAACGCTCTTTTAAATAGCGATTCAGAACATTCGACAGACGAATACATGCAAGCTACAGACGAATTGAATCAAATTTACAATGGCGGATTAAAAGATAAATTAGAGCTAGATAAACAAAGAAATAAGTATAAAGATAATGTTTCTAAGATTGAAGAATTGATTGAAAAAGTAAAAAATGTTTTCAATATTCAAGCGGATGAAATTAAGAAAGCTTTAGATGAAATTAGAGTTTCTAATGAAGACTTAAATAACAAAAATGTTGCCCAAATTCAAGAAATTAATGACAATTTAGAACAATTGTTTATTTCAGCCAACAATAAATTTAAACAAACATTAACTGCAAAAGATACTTTTGATAATGCCAAGAAAAATTTACAAGATTTTATTAAAAAACTAAATGAAAACGACAACCAAGAATTAATTAAACAAGCGCAAGATTTAATAAATAATTTAACAACAAAAAATGAAAATTCACAACAATCGCAAACATATTTAGAATCAGCTAAAGAAATTAGAGACTTTTTAAAAGATAATTTATCAAGAGTCTCAGAATCTTACGATGATAACGAATTAGAAAATGCAATTGAAGCGGTTAAATTATTTTCTCAAAATTATCCAGATAACACTTCTGTACAGGAAGATACAGCAAATAAGATTAATGAATATTCTCAATACTTAAATAATTCTGATGAAAGTTTTAAAAAACAAAAAGCAGATGAATTAAGAAATTGATTGGAAGATTATAAAAATAAAGTTAGACAAAATGATAAAGCGCAAGACGAATACGAAAACAATAAAAATAACTTAATTAAGAAAATCGAAAAAGATTTAAGTGATTACCCTCTAACTAAAAATAATTTATTAAATCAAGTTGATAAAGTAGATAAAAATTTACCTTCTTCACCTGTAAAACAGGATTATTTTGATGCTATTGATAAATTAAAAGAAATTAGTGATTCCTTAAACAAACACAAATCTGATTTAGATTTAGCAAATAGCAGATTTAATTTCGAAAAAGACCAAATTCAAGAATGATCTAACAATAATTTAAAAAATTACCCATCCATAAAAGAGAATTTTGATAAAAAAGTTAATGACATCATTGATACATTTAATTCGAATAATAACAACGAAAATATTGCAAAAATTAATGAACTGATACAAGAATTAAGAGATATCAAACGTGAAGCTGAAGAAGTTGTTTCTGTTAAAGGCGACTATGACAAAACATTACAAATCGCAAAGGAAATTATTGATTCAATTTCTGATAAAAATACAAAAGAAAACCTTTCAACACAAATAAACACAATAGATTCACAACTAAATCAAAAAAATCCTAAAAATAATGAAGATTATTTAAATGCCAAAAAAGAAATTGAGGACTTATTATTAGATTCACTTAAAGATAAGTATCAAAAAACATTAGAAAAAGCTAAAGAAATCGCTGAAGAAAAAAATGATGATATTCTTAAAAATAAACTTAATGAAATAGAGTCCCAAACAAACGATTCACACAAAAACGCTCAGTTATATATA
The DNA here is from genome assembly GCF_036350065.1 of Mycoplasmopsis ciconiae. Classification (NCBI taxonomy): domain Bacteria; kingdom Bacillati; phylum Mycoplasmatota; order Mycoplasmoidales; family Metamycoplasmataceae; genus Mycoplasmopsis; species Mycoplasmopsis ciconiae. The sequence continues at coordinate 28,670 of NZ_JAZDWZ010000005.1, forward strand.
GATCAAATACAAAAAATTGAGGATGCACTTTTAAGCAGTGATATTAAAAAAGCTATTGAAGATTTACAAAAATCAATTGACAAAGCAAACGAAACTAACCAAAAAATAGGTACAGCTAATACTAATTTATTTAACGATTTAAATGAATTCATAAAAGAAACAATTAAGCAAAAAAATATTTTAGAAGCGAATAACTCTAAAGATGTAGATAAATTTAAAGAACTTAAAAATCAATTAGAACAAAAAAGCCAAAATATCTATGATCAAGCAGTAAATGAAGAAATATCTGAATTTGAAAAAGCTGTCAACGCTGCCAAAGATAATTCTGAGAATTCTAAATTAGCACCAATATGAAACAGTGGCGTTGATAAAATAAAAAATGATATTTTAGATTGAAATTCTGTAAATAATTTGAATAATTTAACACCAACCCAAATTTCAAGTATTAAAGATGAATTTAATAATCAAATAAACAAACTTCAAAAAGTTAAAGATAATTTGGAAACCAAATTAACAGAAGTTAATAATATAATCGCAAATGAATCTCATAAAGATTATGAACCAAATTTAAAAGATAAAGTTGATAAAATATTGCAAGATTTATCGCATGACTTTAACAAAGATAATGTCGTGGATTCAACTAAAAAAATTGATGACTTAATTGACGAATACAACAATAAAAAAGCTTTATTAGACGAAAATAAAAACTTAGTAAATGAAGCTAAACAAACTCTTGAAAGTATCAAAGATTTAACAGATCAAAGTGCTTACAATAAATTAAACGACATTATCAATAAAAACACCGCTACAAGTGCAAATGATTCACAAGAGATTGCTTTATTCAATCAAAATCTTGTTGATGCAATTGCTGATGCACAAGCAGAAAAACGTAAAAATTCTAATGATTCAGCCGCATCAAAACAGGAGTTTGAAAAAGTAAAAAATGAGGCAGAAAGTTTAATTGAAAAAATTAACCAAAAAGGCGAAGAATACGCTGATGAGGCTAATAAATTACAAGAAAAAATCAATGATTTAACTGCTAAAACAAACCAAAATGACGCTAGCGTTAAAGATATTGAAAATAACATTGTTGAACTTAAAAAAGCTATAGATATAGCTAAAATGGATGTTGCTAAACAAGATTTAAATAATTTAATTTCTAAACTTAATCAAATTTATCAAAACAACGCCTCAAAAAATAAAGAAAACGACAATGAATATAAAAACATTCAAGATCAAATTCTTTCTCTATTAGAAAAAGCTAAAGAAGCTTCTGATGAAACCAACCCAGCTCAAGCTGAAATATCTTACTTAAATAAAGCTAAGAAACTTCAAAATGATTTTGATGATTTATATAATCAATTACAAAATAAATCTACTAATTATTTATTAGAACAAATAAATTCTTACAAATTTAGCCCTGATCAAATTGAATCAATAATCGAAGATAATTTTAATAATTTTGTTAATTCAGTTCGCGATGAAGCCGATAGAAGAATTCATAATGACAACAGCGATTCAGACTTTTACACACCTAAGCCAAATAATATTTTAGACGGCGTAAACGAAGCTAATAGTAAAATCGCGCCAATTAAGCAAAAGGTTATAGAACTAAGTGCAGCAATAAAAGATTTTAGAGATCTTTTAAACGCAGATAAAAAACAAGATAGCAATTCTATTTATCCTGATAAATATTTAAATGATTTATCTCAGTTAATAAGCACTGTTGACACATCAAAAATCAACATTAATGATTTAGAAAAATTAATTCAAGATGTTAATGCACTTAAAAATAATTATTTAGAGGAAAAAGAAAATAGAAATACTATTGTTGCTGATTTCAATAAAGTTATTGTTTCTGTTGATTCTTATCATAAATTTGTTACAGGGATTTCAACTACAGATTTATCAAGCGGAATTCTTGCGAGCGAATATCAAAAAGCTAAAGCGTTGTTAGATGAAACTAAGAGGGCATTAGATTCGACACAATATTCAAATGAAAAACTACAAGAAAAAATAAATTCAGCTAAAAATAAATTACAAGAAATCGTAAATAACTATAAACAGTCACAAAACGTTATTACAGATGCTATAAATAATGAGGTTGAATCTTTAAAATTACCAGAAAATTTAGATGATACCCAACAAAATAAAATAAATAAAGCTTATAACAAATACATAGATGAGATTGTTAAATCGCAGGATTTTTCAAGCGCTGATGCTACATTAAATCCTCTTGTATCTAAAATGTTGGATTTTTACAAACACAAAATTGATGAGTTAATAGTGCCTATTAACGATTCAAAAATTGTTATTGATAAATCTTTAGAAAATTTAAATCAATATTTTAATGAAAATTTACAAGATCCTAAATACGGAACTATTATTCAAGATATAAATAATAAATTGAACGATATTCTTGAACCGTTGGCATTAACTACTTCACCTGAGAAATTTAAAGAAACAGCCCAAAAAATAAACGATTTAATTTCAGAAGCTAAGAAGTTAAAAGATGTATTTGATTTAAACGAAGAAATAGCAAGTTTAAATGTTTTAGTAAACAAAAATCAAAGCTTAATAAATTCGCTTACAAATCCTAATTACCAAAAAATCAAAAATAACTTCCAAGGCCAACTAAATGAAATTGATAATTCTCCAAATGACACTATAGAAATGGTAAAAAGAGCAAAAGTTAGAGCTGAAGAACTTTATAACAATATTCAAAGTGAAAAACAAAAAATCGACCAACAGATAAAATCATCTAAAGATAAGTTACAAGATCAAATTCAAACATCTCAAGCGTTTGTTGATTCGTTAGACAAATCAAGTGATCAATTAAATAAAACAGCCCAAAAAATATCTGCAGTCATAACAGAAGCGCAAAATATTTTAAATGACAATAATTCACTTATTGCTAATATCGATCAGATTAGAGAAACACTTAAATCTATAACTGATGCAGAAGCGGGTAAATCACAAAAAGAAATACTTATTAATGATTTAGATAATCAAATTCAAAAAATACTTAATGACCCAGGAAACGGTATTATCGGTGGCGAAGAGTCAATTAATTTAATTAATGAAATTTCAAAAATTAAGGAAGAATTATCAAACCCAAATGCCAATATTGACGAGTTAGCAAGAAGATTAAAAGAAGCACTAGATAATTTGAAAAAATTTAGTGATTATCGTGCCAAAGAAATTAAAGATAAATTAAATGATCAAGTAATCGATCAAGCTAAAACCATTACTCAAAAAGATAATGAAATGCTTAATGGGATTTTAGATAGTTATATATCACCAGAGCCTAAACAATATGAAACATTGCTTATTAGAAAATCAACAATAAATTCAATAAAAGGATTTAACAAATTTACTTCTGATATGCAAAACAAATACTATCAAAAACTTCAGCAAAACCCAAACGATTCTATCGCAAGATTGATGGTAAAATCAATTGAGTCAACAGCTCAACAATACAGCATATTAGCACAACAAATTATAAATAACCCTAACTCTGACAATGATGATCTTTTCTGAGATAGAAGCACACAAGAAACTGTCAAGAAAATAATTAGTCGTTTTTATAATTCAGGATGAGCTATAGGTGAATATGGACTACTTCCTAAAATAATTGGTGAAAGATTATTAATAGAGCTTGAACCATATAATTTCAGTAGCAACTCCCCATCATTTATTCAGTTAGAGTTTTGTGGTAGTTACTTTTTAGAACAATGTCCTTTCTATAATAATGATCTATCACGTTATACAGGGAATTTCTGACACCCTAATTCTGGAGTTGAGAGAGCCGGTTCAATGGATTCTTCAATTATAGAAGCGCAGCGTGCTTCAAGGGGTATTGAATTTATATTTGTTAATGATGGTTTAATCCCTTATTCAACACAGGCTTATTTATACATTGATAGATTAAACGAAATATTCTATAATTTAGACGAAAACGTTAAATTATGACTTTCAAAAATACCTAAAAACGAAGATAAAATTCAATTTATTAAAGGTATTGAATATTTAAAACAAAAATACAATAAAGTTATTGATAATGTTTTAGCCAATATTTATACACCAACATACAATAAAAATGTTTCCTTGGTTGAAGCTTATAACCAAAAAGTACAAGAATTTAGAGATTATGTTGAAAATACACCAGCTAACGAAAGTATAAAAAAGGCTATGAAAGATTTTGCTAATAAAGTTATTTCAAAATCTAGTGAGCAAGATATTAATACTTTAAGCGATAAACAAAAATTAGAAATGATTGTTTATTTAGATAAATCATTAGCTAACTTGAAAACAAATAAACCTGGCTCAAACATACAAACATGAAAATTAACAGATGAGGCTCTAAGTGACTTAAGTGACCCAATTAACGCTTCAATTTTAGTGGATATTTATAGAAACTTCGTCGAGATTTCACAAAGTCTAGGAACAGACAATGTTAAGTGATTATCAAGAATGACAAACAAAAGCGTTTATGCTGTAGTCGATTCAAAAAACATTAATAGAAACTTAGTTGACGCTAGATTTGATTACGCTGACAAAGACACAAGAACTTATAGAGAATTCATGTGATCAAACGATAAAGATAAACAGTATAAACTTTATTTCTCATATGTTAAAGATGCTATATACACTAAGTTTTATAATGATACATCGCTACAAAGAACCGCATCTAACATTATAAACACAGCTCAAGAACAAAAAAACAATGGTCAAATAGATGAAGCTATTGACACTTTAAAAAGATTTTTAACAACTCAAAATATCAAGTTTTAAGAACAAAAAAATTAACATTTCAAAGATGTTAATTTTTTTAATTTATTTTTGAAGTTTTAATATCCTAAATTACTAAAAGTTTTTTTATTTAAATAGTTAGCCAAAGGTCATAAAGCAACACTAGCTACAGGTATAGCTAAAAATTCAACCGTTGCGTTAATTCAAATCACACTTATTCAAAAAACAAAAGGATTGTTATTTAAATTTTTTTCAAAAAAACTCAAGGGTGAAATTGCATTATGTAAAAAAATAAATGCACTAACAAATGTAGTGTTTAAAAAAGCTGCTAAAAAACCTAAGATAGCTACTTTTAATATGTTTAATTTTCCAAGTGCCAAGTAAATAAAATATAAAACAACACCAACTAAAATTCTAGGTAAAACGGCTATATCAAAATAAACAAAAAGTAAACTTCCGTAAATAAGTGAAGCAAATCAACTTCCAAAGCCAATATACACACCCATTAAAATCCCTCATTTGCGCATGTGAATAATCATAACAACCAACAATACTGTAACTATATTAAATGAAACAATACCAATTCTGATAATTCCCAATTGTCCTATTGTCATTATAAGCGCTAATGAAAGGTAAAAAGCTAAAAAAACTATTTTTTTTATCATATAACCTCATTTTTTCAAATATCTATATAATATTAACATATTTAAATTTATTTAATCAAAACTTAAAAAAGTGGAGCAATTTATGAAAATTTTAATTATTTCTTCATCAAGTATTTCAGCTAGAAAAACAAAAGAATTAGTTAAGTTACTTGAAGAAAAATCTTGTGAAGTCAAAGTTGTTTTGAGCGACAATGTTAAAAAATTTGATTTAGATTTTTCTGGATTAGATATTGAAGTGGATGAAGGATACACTTCTGAAATATCAAATCATATTACTTTAGCTTTATGAGCTGATTTAATTATTGTTTATCCGGCTACTTTTAATACTATAAACAAGTATGCTAACGGTATTGCCGATAATTTTGCAACAAGTATTTTTAGTATAGGAATGCATCATAAAACTATAATTTGTCCAGCGATGAATTTTAGAATGTACCAAAACCCAATAATTCAAAAAAATATTGAATATTTAAAAAGTTTAAATATCACTTTTTTAGGACCTAATTATGGTGAATTACACTGTAAAGGAAGCGCTTTAGGAAGATTAGTAGAGCCTGAAGAAATAATTAAATTTCTTTTTGGTAAAAATAAAAAGAAATTGTTGATTACTATAGGGTACACAGACGTTTATTTAGATGATGTAAGAACAGTAAATGTTAAAAGTAGCGGAAGCATGGGCATTAATTTAATTCATAAATTAAAATTTGACTATGATATTACTGTGATTAACGCTAATTTACAACATTTAAATCACAATTTTGATTCGAATATTAAAGTTATTGATGTAAATGACATCGAATCCTATAAAACAGCTGTATTTGAGCAAATTCAAAATAACGACATTTTCATTAGTGTAGCAGCTGTAAGTGATTTAATTTTCAAAAAACATCCACATAAAATTAAAAAAGATACTCATGTCAATTTTGAATATGAAATAGGGGTTGATGTTTTAAAAACTATTTCTGTTGACAACCCACAAAAAATATGTATTGGCTTTGCGCTTGAAAGTGAAAATATCAAAAATAATGCATTAAAAAAATTAGAGACTAAAAATTTAAAAATGATAATTGCCAACGACAAAAAAACACTTAAAAACACAAAATCATCAGGTCTAATAATTTACAAAAAAAATAACAAGATTAATGAATATAACTTCCAAGAGATGGATAAGAGCGATTTATCTTTAAAAATTAAAGAATTTTTAGGGGATATATGTCAAGAGTAGTTGTAATTGACGGCGGTAACACTTTTTTAAAAGTAGCTCATTTTGAGGATGATCAGATAAAGTTCATAAAAGAATACAAAAACACTGCAATACAGCAAGATATGTCAATATTATTTAATGATTTAAATCACTTTTGTAATCAATGTACTCTTGTTTATGGAAGCGTTAATAATTACACTAACCAATTAATCGATATCATTAAACAAAAATACAATTTTAAAAACTATTTCGAAATAAACTCACAAATAAAATTAAATTTTGAAATAGATAAACAAATAAACAAAAACAAAGTAGGTGTAGATATTTTAGGTGGTTGTGCATACGCGGCACATTTAAATAAAAATGCTTTAGTTTTTTTATTGGGAACAGCAATGGTTGGAATTTTTGTTCAAAACAATGTTATGAAATTAGCATCTATTGCTCCAGGTGCTGGCTCAAGTGTAAATCATTTAATTTCTAAGGCGGATGGTTTAAAACATTTAGAATTTGATTATCAGTTTAACAAACAAATGGGTGCTAACACTTTAGATTCAATAAAAAGCGGTTATTTTCATATTTTAAATGGTTTTATTTTAAGTTTAAAAGACTATATAAACACTGAATTTGATCAGTTAAATTACTCAACTTTTATAAGTGGCGGGGATGTAAAAAATATCCAAATCCAAAACACACAAAAAATCGAAAACATAGTAATTAAAGGTTATTTTTTGCTTTATAAGCTTAATAATCTTTAATTTTTTAATATAATTAAAAAAATGTTTGAAACATTACACATTCTTATTTTTTTAAAAATAATAATTTAGAAAGGACGTTTATGCCTCACATTAATATTTTTGCGCTCGGAGGATTAGATGAAAATGGCAAGAACTGTTATGTTTTACGTAGCGATGATGATATTTTCGTAATTAACTCTGGGGCAAAAGTTCCTATTTCTTCTTACAATGGAGTTGATACGTTGATTCCTGACTTTAATTACTTAATCAACAACAAAGATAAAATCAAAGGTATTTTTGTTACTGATGTTAAAAACGATAGCTTCTCCGCTTTACCGTGATTAATCATGCAAATACCAGGAATCACAATTTACACATCCCCATTTAACAAAATAATGATTGCAAGTAGATTGCAAAAATACCAAATTGAACCTAACTCTTTCAAAATCGAAACAATAACAAAAAAAATTACAATAGGTCAAACACAAATTCAACCTATTTTAGTAGCCGGAAGCCTACCTGGAAGTTTAGGATTTGATTTTATTGTTGATTCTAAAACAAGTGTTGTATTTATGTTTAATTATGTTAAAGGAGATTTGGGTATTTATGGTAATACTGATTATTCTTTAATTAAAAATAGCTTAGAAGACAGAGATTTACTAGCTTTAGTAAGTGATGCAGGACACGCAAATTATTCAGGATACGCAATAGATAGAATTCAACTGCCACCTTCAGTTAAAGAAGCCTTTTTAAATACTGCTGCAGATAAAAGAATTATTGTCGGTGCTTATGATGAAGAGATGGTTGCAATACACCAAATTCTTGAATTGGCACGAATTACAAATCGTCCTGTTGTAGCTTATGGAAAAACATATGCTCAACTGATTTATTTAATTCAAAAAATTAAGACTAATTTGCCTTTACCACAGATATTTAAGCACAAAAACTTGAACCAACACCCTAATGCAGTTATTTTAGTAACAGGAAGTGTCGAAAGACTTTATTCGAGATTTTTAAGAATAACTGACAACAAAGATGTTTTACTTAAACTTAAAAATACAGATACGGTTTTAATGATAGCGCCACCAATTAATGGATTAGAGAGTTTAGCGGCATTAACTTTAGATGATATTGCAAGAATAGCGCCTAATATTATTGAAGTAACCAATAGTGAATATTATTCACACAGACCAGCTAGAGAAGATATTTTGGATTTATTAAGAGTTTTAAAGCCGAAATATTTCTTACCTGTTCAAGGTTTATATCGTTATTTAGTTGATATTTCTAATAACGCAAATGAACAAAAATCATTAAATAAAACAACACCAATTATTTTACAAAACGGAAAAATCGCCCACTTTATTGATAATAAATTAGCAAGTACTAACGGTAAAATTAAAGAAATAGGTGATGTGATTGTTGATGGTTTTGGAATCGGTGATATTTCTAGCGAAGTAATTTACGAAAGAGAAACACTCGGAAGAGAAGGATTAGTAACTTTGAGTTTTCTTTTTAACCCAAAAACAAAAGAAATAAGTCAAGATTTTAAAATACATTTTGTTGGAATAGCTCCAGCTAGTGTATGTTCAGAATTAAAAGCGGTAATTCATGAAACAATTACACAAGTTTTAGAAAACGAAGAATTTGCTGGACTTAAAGACCTTCAAGAAAGACTAAGAAGAGTTGTTAGAAAAAAAATATTTAAAGCTCAAGATAAAGAACCAATGGTTGTAATCACATTTAACACTATTTAATATGAAAGTGTAATCAAGATATGAACGATAAAATTTTTAAAAATAAATGAGGAGAAAACAGATTTAAGTTTTTATATAACCTAATTTTAGTTTTTAAATTATTAGGTAATTTTAAAATCTTTAAAAAACTCAATTTAAAATTTGTTGAACCCCTCAAAAAAGAAGATCGCTTTTTAGTCGGAAAAAACAATATTATCTTTACTTTAGTTAAAGGTTTAATTTTAATTTCTTTATTAATTACAACATTTTTACTTAGCTTTATTGATAATTCGTTACTTTCGGCTGCCTATCGATATACAATTGGTATGGCTTTTGGTAATAGTATTTTTATTATCCTAATATTTTCCTTAGTTTCCTATTTTGTAGGCATTTTTGCTTATCTTAATAAAGATAAGTGTTTTGCGTTATTTTCAAGAATTAGAAAAGTCAACTCTTATACATTAAAAAAACAAATCAATATATCATTGATTTACTTATTTTTTATTGTTACATTAGTGCAGTATTTATCATATTATTATGCAAATAATTATGCATTTGAATTTAATCCTTCTAGCGTCAGATTATTTGAATATAGTTGATACTACCAATATTCTTATCCTGTTGTTTTTGAAAACGATAATTTTTTACCTGATGTTAAAAATAATATTGGTTTTGTTTTAAATTCTTTATATGTGATTTTAACATATATAAGTGTTTCAAGTATTTTGCCAGTGATTTTACTTATAAGCCTTATTTTTGCGATGATAATCCAATTTTTATTTGTCTCTCCATTTAGAAATTTAGCGATTTTGACAAGCAAAAACAAAACAATTTTAGATTACAAAAAATTCCTAAAATTACACAATAGTGACTTTTATTTAAGTCAAGACACCCAAAAATTTATTGACTTTTTATTTTTCTATGCAAGAACAAAAAACATCGATGTTAATCAAATGAGTTTTATCGATTTACAAACTCATGCTATAAAAGATTTTAAAGATATCGATTTTATCCTTTTTGAAGCTAAATATAAAGCTCACTTACAAAAAATAAATTCTGATCATTACACAAAAACACAAGAGTTAACACAAAATATTAACCAAGAAGCCGCGGAATTTAGTGCACAAATGTTAAACAACACTGATATACAAAATTATCATCAAGATAGTTCTGAAATCATTATAAGCACAAAAAAAGAAGATAAAAAAGTTAAAAACACAAAACCTTTTAGCTTTGATTTTGGTAAAAATAAACAAAAAAATGATGAACCTAAAAATGAGTTAAAAAACGAAAAAGTTGAAAAAACCCTCGAAAATCATCAAAAAAGTGAAGAAATGCCAAAACAATTAGAAAAAGATATGTATAATAAACATGTTCAAAAAGATAATGACACCCTTAAAGTTCACTCTAATGCTGAAGAAGTAATTCAAGAGCAAAGAGGTTTAAAAGAAAAAGATAAAACTAAAACGAAAGTCGATAGTTTAGAAGATTTTCTTAAAGGTGTATCACCTATTGAACATTCAAAAGATAAATAATTTTTTTAATTGAAGGATAAAATGTTTGAACAATTAACATGGCAAGAAGCTCAAAATAAAATTTCATCAGAAAAAGATAAAGTTTTATTTTTAGAATTCACAACCACATGATGTGGTGATTGTAAAATGATGAAACCTGTTGTTGAGTCATTAGCTAAATCATACTCAGATAATAACAAAGTAGAATTTATTAAAATTGACGCTGAAGAAGCTCAATTATTTAGAAATGCAGATAACAAATGACAAATTTTAAAAGTTCCTACACACATGGTTATTGTCAATGGTGAAATTCTAAGTAAAGGTTACGAATACTACCCAAAAGAAATTCTTAACACATGAGTTGAAAAAGCTTTAAGTAATTTTGAAGAATAAAATATTTATTTTAGACACCCATTAAACCAAGACACTAAAAGTTGACAAGAAATAGTCGAATTTTAGTGTCTTGGTTTAGATAAATGGGTGTTTTTTTATTTTAATATTAAGTGTTGTAAAAAAGCGCTTATTTTTTTACTCAACCCAAAAAACTTAATGTGGATTTAACGATAAAAATTTGGAAAAAACACTTCAAAAAACGTGCCGATACACCAATAAGCGTTGTCAATAATAAATATTTTTAGTATTTGCTTTTATTTTTTATTTTTATATATATAATTGTAAAGCAACTAGACGAAGATTTATAAGGTTGTCATTGTATCAAAGTTGTTGAGGATACAGTGAGTTTTTATAAGGAGTCAAGTTCAAGAATGAACAAAGGAGACAACAATGAGCAAACTTAATATTAAAGTTAAAGGGTTTGATCACGCTTTAGTTGATGAAGCTGCTAAAAAAATCTACTTAGTAGCTAAAGCTGCTGGAGCAAAAGTTAGTGGACCAATTCCTCTTCCTACAAAAAGAGAAGAAATCACTATCTTGAGATCTGTTCACGTTAATAAACCATCACGTCAACAATTCGAATCAAGAACTAGTCAAAGATTAGTTGTTATCGAAAACCCAAGTGCTGAAGCACAAGATAAACTTAAAAGATTAGAATTACCAGCAGGTGTTGCAATTCAAATCAAAGAAAAATAAGAAATTTTTAACAATTTAAGGAGAAAAAATGAAAGGAATCTTAGGACGTAAAATTGGAATGACTCAAATTTTTACAGAATTTGGAAAATCTATTCCTGTTACTGTAGTTGAAGTTCAACCAAATGTTGTGTCAAAAGTTCTTTCTAAAGAGTCAAATGGTTATGTTGCAACTCAATTAGCTGTTTTTGATAAAAAAGCAAGTCGTTCAAACAAACCAGAACAAGGGCACTTTAAGAAAGCTAACACAACACCTAAGCGCTACGTAAAAGAAATTCGTGATATGTCTGGTTACGAATTAGGGCAATTAGTTAAGGCAGATATTTTTGAATCAGGAGAACTTGTTGATGTTACAGGTATCTCTAAAGGAAAAGGATTCGCCGGAACTATTAAAAGACACAATCAAGCTATTGGACCTAAATCTCACGGGGGAGGTGGAGGATCACAACCTGTACGTCAAACCGGATCATTAGGGGACATTAGTGGAAACAAAGTTGTTAAAGGTATGACAATGCCTGGACAATTAGGAAACACAAGAACAACTGTTCAAAACTTAGAAGTTATTAAAGTAATTTCTGAAGAAAACTTAATCTTAATCAAAGGATCAATCCCTGGACCTAAAAAATCATTCGTTATGATTAAACAAGCTGTTAAAGGGTTACCTTCACACACACCAACAGTTTTAGTTGATGTTCAAGAAGTTATCTTAATGAATGAATTAGTTGAAAAAGCTAAAAAATACAACATCGAAGTTAAAACAGGAATGCACTCATCAGAGTTAAAACCATTAATCGATGCAGCTGAAGCGGCTGAACACAATAAAGAAGGAGGAGATAAATAATCATGGCTAACACAAAAGAAATGAAAACTCCTCAATTACCACAAAACTTATTTGCAAGCGAAAAAATCTACGAACAAGCTATTTTTGACACAGTTATGTCAGATAGAGCTTCTAGAAGACAAGGTACACACCAAGTTAAAAACCGTGCTGCTGTAAGTGGTTCAGGTAAAAAACCTTGAAGACAAAAAGGAACAGGTAAAGCAAGAGCTGGATCTTTAAGAAGTCCTATTTTCGTTGGTGGAGGGCGTGCATTTGGTCCTCAATCAGAAAAAAATTATTCACTTAAAGTAAACAAAAAAGTTAGATTTGCTGCTTTAAAATCTGCTTTAACTTTATTAGCTAAAGATAACGCAGTTTATGTGAATGATTTAGAATTATCAAAAATTTCTACAAAAGAATTTGTTGCTAAATTAACAGAACTTAAAGTTCAAGATCAAAAACACGTTTTAGTTGTTACAGAAAACGAAACAGTTTATAAATCAGCTAAAAACGTTCCAAACGTGCACACAGTTAAAGCTAACTCTATTTCAGTTGAATTATTATTATTGGCTGATGTTATGGTAATTTCAAGTCAATCATTAGAAATATTAGAAGGAAAATTTAAATAATGCAAGTAACAGATATCATTAAAAAACCTATATTAACTGAAAAAACATACTCACAAATGCAAGACAATGTTTTTACATTTGAAGTGGCTTACCACGCAAACAAATTCCAAATTGCTAAAGCTGTTGAGTTTATTTTCCAAGTTAAAGTTGAAAGAGTTAACACTATCAAAGTGGATAAACAACCAAAAAACATTGGACGTTTCCACGGGTTTACAAATCGTTACAAAAAAGCTATTGTTAAATTAGCTGAAGGTTACACAATTAATTTATTCCCTAATGAAGAATTATCAACTGAAGAAGAAAAAGAAGTTAAAAAAGAAGCTAAAGCTGCTAAAAAAGAAGTATCAGCAGTTGAAAAACGTGCAGCTGAAAAATTAGCAAACAAAAATTCTAAAGCAACAAAAGCAACAAAAGCACCTGTTGCAAAGAAAACAACAACTCGTAAAGTTGGTGGTGAATAATTCTATACCACAGTTTTCAATACAAATAATAATATAAAAAATAAAAGCGGTAAACAGTGCTTAAAAGACAGATCCGCAACTATTTTTAAGCAAAGGAGAAATGACAAATGGCAATTAAATATTATAAGCCAACTACAAATGGTCGCCGTAACATGTCATCTCTTGACTATAAACAAAACTTAAGTGGACACGCTCCTGAAAAATCTTTAATGGTTATTTTAAAAAACCACGCTGGTCGTAATAACCAAGGTAAGATTACAGTTCGTCACCACGGAGGAAGAGTTAAGAGATTTTACAGAATCGTTGACTTTAAACGTAATAAAGATAACATTCCTGCTATTGTTAAAACAATTGAATATGATCCAAACAGATCAGCAAACATTTGTTTATTAGCATATGCTGATGGAGAAAAAAGATACATTTTAGCTCCTAAAGGAATTAAATTAGGACAAGTTGTTTTATCAGGAACAGAAGCTGATATTATCGTAGGTAATACATTACCTTTAAGCCACATTCCTGAAGGGACATTTGTTCACAACATCGAAATGCAACCTGGAGGTGGAGGTATCATAGCACGTAGTGCTGGAACATCTGCACAAATCTTAGGTAAAGATGAAGATGGAAAATATGTAGTTTTAAGATTAAAATCTGGAGAAACAAGAAGAATTTTAGCTCGTTGTCGTGCAACAATCGGTATTGTTGGTAACGAAGAACACTTACTTGTTAATTTAGGAAAAGCTGGAAAAAATAGACACATGGGAGTTCGTCCTACAGTTAGAGGATCAGTTATGAACCCTGTAGACCACCCACATGGAGGAGGAGAAGGGAAACAACCTATTGGTCGTAAAGCTCCTCTTACACCTTGAGGTAAAAAAGCTCTTGGAGTTAAAACAAGAAAAACTAAGAAATCTTCAAGCAAATTAATTATTAGAAGAAGAAAGGATGCTAAATAATGGCTCGTAGTCTTAAAAAAGGACCATTTGCTGACGATCACTTACTTAAAAAAGTTGATGCGATAGTATCTGGTAAAGCACCTAAAAAACCAATTAAAACATGATCAAGACGTTCAACAATCTTCCCAGATTTTGTTGGATTAACATTTGCGGTGCACAACGGAAAACAATTTATCGAAGTTTACGTAACAGATGATATGGTTGGACACAAATTAGGAGAGTTTTCTCCAACAAGAACATATACAGGACACGGTGCAGATAAAGGTAAGAAAAAATAATGGCTCAACAATCAAAAGCACATGTTAAAATGCAACGTGTTAGTGCACGTAAAGCTCGTTTAGTCGCAGATTTATTCCGTGGTAAAGACGTGCGTGAAGCATTAGGAATTTTACACAACACAAACCGTAAAGCCTCATCAATGTTCATTAAATTAATCAACTCTGCAATCGCAAATGCAACACACAATCATGGAATGGATGCTTCAAAATTATTTGTTAAAGAAGTTTTAGTTAACGAAGGACCTACTTTAAAAAGATTTCAACCTAGAAGTCAAGGTAGAGCTTATTCAATTTTCAAACGTACATCACACTTATCAGTAACATTAGAGGAGAGAAACTAGTATGGGACAAAAGGTTAATCCAAATGGATTCCGTTATGGAGTTACAAAAGCTCACGCTACAACATGATTCGCAGATAAAGCTGATTTTGGAAACAGATTAGTTGAAGATGCTAAAATCTACAATTTCTTCGATAAATTAGTACGTCAATATCAAATTGGTAAAGTTGAAATCAAAAGAACTCAAGACAACCATGTAAGTGTTATTGTTCACACAGCTAAACCTGCTGCTATGTTAGGGCAAGAAGGTAAAAACATTAACGAATTAACATTAAAATTACAAAAATTCATCAAAAACAGAAATATTAAATTAAACATTCAAGTTGTTGAATTACCTAATCCAGATCTTAATGCTAGATTATTAGCTGAAATGATCGCAGTAAAATTAGAAAACCGTGAATCATTCCGTATCGCTCAAAAAGTTGCAATTAGAAATGCAATGCGTGCTGGAGCTAAAGGTATTAAAACAGCAGTTAGTGGACGTTTAAATGGTGTTGACATGGCTCGTACAGAAGGATATTCTGAAGGAGAAATGAAATTACACACATTACGTCAAGATGTAGACTACGCTACAGCAACAGCTCGTACAACATATGGAGCTATTGGTGTTAAAGTGTGAGTTTCATTAGGTGAAATTTTGGAAGGAGAAAATAAACATGCTTCAACCAAAAAGAACTAAATACCGTAAACCATTTATCCAAAGACATGACAAACGTCGTGCACACAAAGGGAACACAGTTGCTTTTGGGGAATTTGGATTACAAGCAGTAACAAGCTCATGAGTAGATGCTCGTCAAATCGAAAGTGCTCGTATTGCTATCACAAGAAGAATGGGACGTGAAGGACAAGTTATTATCCGTATCTTCCCACATTTTGCAAAAACATCTAAACCAATCGGTTTACGTATGGGATCAGGAAAAGGTTCTCCTGATAAATGATATACAGCAGTTAAAGTTAATACAATGATGTTTGAAGTAAGTGGTGTTAGTGAAGAAGTAGCACGTGATGCTCTTCGTTTAGGTGGACACAAATTACCTGTTAAATGAAGAATTGTAGCTAAAAAAGATCAAGAAGGAGATAAATAATGTTATACAGAGACATTAAAGCTAAAAGTAAAGAAGAATTAGTTAAATTAGCTAATGATTTAAAAGCTGAATTATGAACTTTAAGATTTAAAAACGCTACAGGTTCACTAGACCAAACACACAAAATTAATTTATTAAGAAAAGATATTGCTAGAGTTTTAACAGCTTTAAATGAAAAAGGAGCTAAATAGTTATGGAAAGAAATACAAGAAAAACTCGTGTTGGTACAGTTGTTTCTGCTGGTAAAACAGCTAAAACAATTATTGTTGCAGTTGATACATACAAAAAACACCCATTATATTCAAAACGTTACAAATCAACAAAACGTTTCGCAGTTCACGATGAAAACCATGAAGCAAAATTAAATGATATTGTTGTTATCATGGAAACTCGTCCACTTTCAAGAACAAAACACTTTAGATTAGTTTCTATTAAAGAACGTGCTTTAGAAGGAGCAAAATAATGTTAATAGAATTATCAAAAGCAAATGTTGCTGATAACTCTGGTGCAAAAGAAATCGGTGTTATTCGTATTTTAGGTGGAAGTAAGAAAAAAACTGCTAGAATCGGTGATATTATTGTATGTTCAGTTAAAAAAGCGATTCCAAATGGTATCGTTAAAGAAGGTCAAGTAGTTAAGGCTGTTGTTGTAAGAAGCCGTTATGGAACAAAACGTTCAAATGGTTCATACATCCGTTTTGACGATAATGCTGTTGTTTTATTAAAAGAAGATTTAACACCAAGAGGAACACGTGTTTTTGGGCCAGTTGCTCGTGAAATTCGTGAAAAATTCCCAAAAATCGTTTCTTTAGCACCTGAAGTTTTATAGGAGAGAATTATGAACAAAATCAAATTTAAGAAAAATGATGAAGTTTTAGTTATCGCTGGAAAAGAAAAAGGTAAAAGCGGAAGAATCGAATCTATTAATCATAAAAACCAAACAGTAATTATTAAAGACCTTAATTTAGTAACAAAACACAACAAACCAAACCAACAAAACAGTGAAGGTTCAATTTCAACAAAAGAAGCACCTATTCACGTATCAAACGTAGCATTTTTAGTTAAAAAAGCTGGAAAAAACAACCCTGCTCAATATTCAAAAATTGGTTACTTAGTAAAAGATGGTAAAAAAGTTAGAGTAGCCCGTAAAACTAAGAAGGAAATTTAATTATGAATTTAAAACAAGTTTACTTAGAAAAAGCTGTTCCAGCTCTTAAAGAAAAATACCAATACAAATCATCAATGCAAGTGCCAAGAATTGAAAAAGTTGTTTTAAACATGACAGCAGGTAAAGAAGTATCAAACTCTAAAGCAATCGAAGAAGTTCTAAATGAATTAACACTTATTTCAAGCCAAAAACCATACCAAACTGTTGCTAAAAAATCAAACGCTTCATGAAAATTACGTGAAGGAATGCCTATGGGGGGGAAAGTTACTCTTCGTAGAGAAAAAATGTGAGATTTCTTAGAAAAATTAATCAATGTTGCTATGCCACGTATTAGAGATTTCCGTGGAGCAAACCCTAAAGCATTTGACGGAAGAGGAAACTTCGCTTTAGGAGTTAAAGAAGAAATCATTTTCCCAGAGATTGAATTTGACAAAATTCGTCGTATTAAAGGGTTAGACGTATTAATCGTAACTACAGCTAAAACAAACGCCGAAGCTAAAACATTACTTGAGTTAATTGGTGTACCATTTGAGAAAAAAGGAGATAAATAATGGCTAGAAAAGCATTAATCGCAAAAGCTAAACGTCATCCAAAATTCTCTACACGTGCTTACACACGTTGTGAATTATGTGGACGTCCTCACGCTGTTTTAAGAAAATACAAAGTATGTCGTATCTGCTTTAGAAACCTTGCAAACGAAGGTAAAATTCCAGGTATGAAGAAAGCGAGTTGATAATGTTTATTACAGATCCAATTTCAGATATGATTGTTCGTATTAAAAATGCGAACCAAAGAAAACACAAAAGCGTATCTATCCCTTACTCAAATAAAAAAGCAAGAATTTTAGACTTAATTTTAGCTGAAGGATACATCCAATCTTACCAAGTAAGTGGTGAAGGTATTGAAAAATCATTAGTAGTTACATTAAAATACAAAGGATCACAATCAGCTATTGCTGGAATCAAACGTGTATCTAAACCAGGACTTAAAGTTTATGTTAAAGCTGACGAATTACCTGTAGTTTTATCAGGTTATGGAACAGCTATTATTTCAACATCAAAAGGTATAATGACAGAAAAAGCTGCTAGAAAGGAAAATGTAGGTGGTGAAGTTATCGCTTACATTTGATAGGTAATTGTAATGTCTCGTGTTGGAAATCGTGTTTTAACAATTCCTGCAGGAACAACTGTTACTGTTGATGGAAATAAAGTTACTGTAAAAGGTAAATTAGGAACATTAGAAAGAGTTTTTTCTCCTAAAGTTATTATTAATGTTGAAGATAATTTAGTTACAACAAAACGTGTTAATGAAGAAAAACATACTAAACAATTACATGGAACAACTAACTCACACATCGCAAACATGATTAAAGGAGTTAGCGAAGGTTTCAAAAGAGATTTAGAAATTAAAGGGGTTGGATATAAAGCTGTTATCAAAGGAAACCAATTACAAGTTTCTGCAGGTTACAGCCACGACCATTTTGTAGACATTCCTAGCGATATTAAAGTTGAAGTACCTAAAGCTACTGAAGTTTTAATTAGTGGAATTGACAAACAAAGTGTTGGACACTTTGCTGCTGTTGTACGTGCAATTAGAAAACCAAATCCTTACTCAGGAAAAGGAATTGCATATAAAGGTGAACAAATTAGACGTAAAGAAGGGAAAACAGCTTCTAAATAATAAGGAGCTAGGTATTAAATTATGGCAAAATTATCAAGAAATCAAGCTCGTAAAGTTAAACACATCCGTATTCGTCAACACATCAGTGGTACAGCAGTTAAACCTCGTTTAAACGTTTTTAAATCTCACGCTAATTTTTATGCACAATTAATCGATGATTCTAAAGGTGTTACATTAGCTAGTGCTTCTACTTTAAAAGATGCAAATTATGGTGGAAATGTTAAAGCTGCAGCTGCTTTAGGTTCAATTATGGGTGACAAAATTAAAGCACTTAATATTACTGAAGTTGTGTTTGATCGTGGTGGATATATTTACCATGGACGTGTTAAAGCTTTCGCTGATGCAGTTAGAGAAAAAGGAGTTAAATTCTAGTTATGGAAAAACAAAAACAAGAAACAGTTGAAACAACAAAAGTTGTTCAACGTAGAAGCGCACCTAAAAAAGATGCAGCTAATGCTGATAAAAAAGATGGTGCTCGTCAAACAAAATTCCGTAAAGAACGTAAAGTAAAACGTGAAGTAGTAAAAAGTGAATTTAACGAAAAAGTTATTGACATAGCTCGTGTTACAAAAGTTGTTAAGGGTGGAAGAAGATTCAGTTTCTCAGCTTTTGTTGTTGTAGGAAACGGAAAAGGTAGAGTAGGATTTGGACACGGAAAAGCAAATGAAGTTCCAGATGCTATTAAAAAAGCAGTTAAAGATGCTCAAAATAACCTTGTAGATGTTCCAGTTTTAAATGGAACAGTTCCTCATGAAACAACAGCTAAATTCTTAGCAAGTCAAGTTATGTTAAAACCTGCTCCAAAAGGAAAAGGACTTATTGCTTCAGGTACAGTTCGTGCTGTTGTTGAATTAGCAGGATACACAGACGTTGTTACTAAATCATACGGATCACGTTCAAAAGCAAACACAGTTAAAGCTACAGTTAAAGCATTATTAAAATTACGTACTCCAGAACAAATTGCTCAAATTAGAGATAAAGACGTAAAGGAATTATTATAATATGGCAAACATTTCATTACACTCATTAAAAGCTACTGAAGGATCACGTCCAGAAAAACACCGTAAAGGTCGTGGACATGCAGCTGGTAAAGGAAAACAAGCTGGTAAAGGTCAATCAGGGCAAAACAAACGTAAAGGTCACAGACCAGGATTCGAAGGAGGACAAACTCCTTGATTCCGTCGTATTGGAAAACGTGGATTTAATAATGTTAACCACATCGAATTCCAAGTTGTAAACTTAAAAGATTTAGAAGCACGTTATGAAAATGGTGAAGAAGTAACAATCGAATCATTATTTGCAAAAGGTTTAGTAAAAAGAACATTACCAATTAAATTATTAGGTAATGGAACATTAACAAAAAAATTAACAGTTAACGTACACGCAGTTAGCGCAAGTGCTAAAGAAGCAGTTGAAAAATCTGGTGGACAAGTTGTAGATTTATAATAATATAAACTTTATAAAAATACCAAATTCTATTTGGTATTTTTTATTTTTTTACAAAAACCACGTGTTTTTTAACGTAAAAACACGTGCTTTTATTCTTATATAACTAACAGATATTATTTACTAATACTTCTGTGAAACAGTTATATTAGTCACTTTTTTTAAAATGCATTAAAGATAAGGTTCGCAAGCGTTTTTTACTATGTAAAAAAAATAAATTTTATATAATTATTTTGTTATTTATATGATGGGGGAAAATTGAAAATATTTAAATTTTTAAATCAAGGTTTTTCAAATTTATTTTATAAAGCTAGAAGCAATTTTAGTAATTTTTGAAGCACCAAAGATATAACAAAAAAAATCCTCTACACATTAGTTTTATTAACTTTGTACATAATTGGTACAACAATTACTACACCATTTATCAAAATTAATTTAGGAAGAAGTTTATCTAACAATACTTTTTTTGACACACTTAATTTAGTTGGTGGTG
Source organism: Mycoplasmopsis ciconiae (assembly GCF_036350065.1). Taxonomy (NCBI): domain Bacteria; kingdom Bacillati; phylum Mycoplasmatota; order Mycoplasmoidales; family Metamycoplasmataceae; genus Mycoplasmopsis; species Mycoplasmopsis ciconiae. The sequence goes on from NZ_JAZDWZ010000005.1 coordinate 49,708, forward strand.
GAGGATTACAACAGTTTTCACTGATGGCACTGGGGATAAGCCCTTTTATTAATGCCAGCTTAATCATGATGGTTTTACAAACTAAATTATTTCCTCCGATTTATAAATTAAGCCAAAGCGGACCGCAAGGAAGACGAAAAATCAATATCATCACACGTTTTATTACAGTGATTATAGCCTATCCACAAGCTGTTTTCTTAGTTAAAAGCTTAAGTGCAGGAAATAATGCTTTTATTAGCGTGGTTACAAATGGTATTAGCGTAGCGATGATTGAATGATTTTACTTACCGATAATTTTATTAAGTGCAAGTTTATTTGCTTTATTCATATCTGAGCAAATTACTAACAAAGGTATAGGTAACGGAACAAGTTTAATTATCTTTAGTGGTATAGCTATGCGTTTACCGGCTCAGTTTCGTTCAGCGTTTAATTTTTTAGTTGGAGACTATCAAACAAACGGAACTTTCGTAGGTATTATTAATTTTGGATTTTATTTAATTGTTTATTTTGCGGTCATTTTAATTATTTCGGTAGTTTATAACGCTGAAAGACATGTTCCAATTCAGCAAGTGGGTGCTGGAAGAAGTAAGCACATTAAGGAAATGGGTAAATTACCTATTAAACTTAATCCAGGTGGAGTTATGCCAGTTATTTTTGCGATGATGGTAATTAGCTTTCCTAATATGATTGCTAACATTCTTCCTGATGATAATTATTCAAAAGCGTGAATTATCAAAAATCTCCAATTTACAGAACCTTTAGGTTTAAGTCTATTAATTGTAATTACATTTGTATTTTCAATATTAATGGGAATTCAACAATCAAGAGTAGACAAAATTGCTGAAGATTTCGCTAAAAGCGGAACATTTATCCCGGGAGTTAGACCTGGTGAAGATACTCAAGATTATTTAATTGGTATCGTGTTTCGTTTAAGTATTTTTAGCGGTATTTACTTAGTTTTATTAGCCTCAATGCAATATTTTATGATTATATTCACAAATATTCCGCCAGCTATTACGTTTGGGGGAACTGGGTTGATGATTTTAGTTAGTGTTTCACTTGAGACTTGATCACAACTTAAGGCTAGAAACAAAACAACAAGATTAGCTAAAGCAAAAAGAGTTACAAGAGCTAATTTTGATGTTAATAGTAGAAATGGAAATGGATTATTATGATAAAAATTAAAACAAATATTATTTTTATGGGTGCCCCAGGAGTGGGAAAAGGTACTATTGCAGCATTAGTTGCACAAGAGCAAAATTTAGTGCACGTTTCAACAGGTAATATTTTTAGAGAAGAAATTGCTAAAAAAACTCCTCTTGGTTTAGAAGTACAAAATATCGTAACTAGTGGTGGATATGTACCTGATTCAATAACAAATAAAATTGTTGAAAATAAAATAAACCAACTCAAACAACAAAATGTTAACTTTATTTTAGATGGATATCCTCGTACAATAGAACAAGCAAAATTTTTAGATACTTTAAAAGATTTAGAATTTAAAGTTATTGAATTAGATGCGCCACAAGAAGTTATTTTAGAACGTTTAAGCGGTAGAAGAACTTGTTCAGTATGTAAAAGCGGATACCACACAAAATTTCAACCACCTAAAACAAATGATATTTGCGATAAGTGTCAAGGTCAATTAATTCAAAGAGAAGATGATAAACCTGAGGCAGTTATCAAACGTTTAGAAATTTATAAAGAAAAAACACAGCCACTTTTAGATTACTATAATTCACAACAGAGATTGGTAGTTGTAGACGCTACTGAAGCACCTGATAAAGTAACAAAAAAAGTGCTAAATGTTTTTGAAAAATAGTGTAAAATTACAATACAATTGCATATAAAAATGCAATTTTTCAATATTATGAAACAAAAAGGTGGTTACTTATGTCTTTAATCAAAACACCAAAAGAAATAGAATTAATCACTAAATCATGCAAAATCTTGGCTGAAGTTAAACAAGTTGTTTATGACTTTGTAAGACCAGGGGTTTCATTAAAAGAAGTAGATCAATTGGCTTTTAATGAAATAATCGCAAGGGGAGCAAAACCAGCTTTTTTAGGTTTATATGGTTTCCCTGCTACAGCTTGTATATCTGTAAATGAACAATTGATCCATGGTATTCCTAGTGATTACATCATTAAAGATGGAGACTTAGTAAAAGTTGATTTAGGATGTGATTATTTAGGATACAAAAGTGATAGTGCCTTTACTAAAGCAGTAGGAAAAGTTAGCAACACTGATTTGAAATTAATCAAAGTTGCTCAAGATAGTTTTTACGCAGGTTTAAATGCTATAAAAAAAGGTGCTACTATTGGCGACATAAGCTACGCTATAGGTGAGTGCATCAAAAAAAATGGTTTTTATACACCTGAAGAATTTTGTGGTCATGGAATTGGAAGAGATTTACATGAAGATCCTAATGTACCAAATTCAGGTAAAAAAGGCACAGGAATGACTTTAAGAGACGGAATGGTAATCTGTATTGAGCCTATGATAACTCAATGTAAGCGTATTAAAACCTTAAAAGATGGCTGAACTATCACTTCAGCTGATAAGACAAATACAGCTCATTATGAACATACAGTTTTAATTAAAAACGGAAAAGGTATTGTTCTAACGAAAGGAATCTAATTTGGCAAAAGATGCAATCAAAATGACTGCAATAGTTAAAAAAGCCCACTCAACTGACTCATACGAAGTGGAGTTAGAGAATGGGATGATTATAAAAGCTCACATTTCAGGAAAAATGAGAATTAATCATATTAGAATTCTTCCTGGAGATTCTGTTGAAGTTGAAATTAGTGCATACGATTTAACTCAAGGTAGAATCACATATAGACACAAATAATTAATAAGGAGAAGATATGAAAGTTAGAGCTAGTGTTAAAAAAATGTGTAAAGATTGTAAAATCATTAAACGTAAAGGTGTTATTCGTGTAATTTGTATATTACCTAAACACAAACAAAGACAAGGATAGGAGATAGATAATGGCTAGAATTTTAAACGTTGAAATTCCTAATGACAAACGTGTTGTTGTGTCATTAACATATATTTATGGTATTGGACCAAGCATCGCTAAAAAAATCTGTGCAGAAGCTAAAATAAGCGAAGATGCACGTGTTAAAAACTTAAGTGAAGAAGAATTATCAAGAATTCGTGAAGCTGCGAAAGTTTATACAACAGAAGGTGATTTACGTAGAGAAGTTACATTAAACATTAAACGTTTAATGGAAATTAAATGCTACCGTGGAATTAGACACCGTAAAGGATTACCAGTAAGAGGACAATGTACACAGAAAAATGCACGTACACGTAAAGGTCCTAGAAAAACTGTAGCTGGAAAGAAAGGTAAATAATCATGGCTCGTAAAACTAAGAAAAAAAATATTACAAGTGGTGTTGCGCACATTCACTCAACTAATCAAAACACAATCGTTACATTTGCTGATGAACAAGGTAATGTAATTGCTTGAAGTTCAGCAGGAGCTATTGGATACAAAGGGACAAAGAAAAAAACTCCTTATGCAGCAGGTTTAGCAGCAGCAGCAGCAGCTGAAGCAGCTAAAGAACACGGACTTAAAACAGTTAAAGTTGAATTAAAAGGTCTTGGAGCAGGTAAAGATGCTGCAAGAAAACAAATCGAAGTATCAGGTATCACAGTAACAGAAATTAAAGATGTTACACCAGTTCCACACAACGGAACAAGACCTCCAAAACGTATTTTAAAACGTGCAAAAAAATAGTAACCCATTAATTTTATAAGGAGAGTAATCATGGAAAAAATGAAAAAATTGGATTATTTAAAAATTCCAACATTCAACAAAGTAAATGACTTTGAAACTACATTCGCTTTAGAACCACTTGAAAGAGGTTTTGGTAACACAATCGCTGTAGCATTAAGAAGAGTTTTATTATCAAACATTACATCATTAGCACCTTTTGCGGTTAGAATTGAAGGCGTTAACCATGAATTCCAAGGTATTCCTGGTGTTGTTGAAGACGTACCAAGTTTAATTATGAATTTAAGAAAAGTACGTTTTAGCTATGATTCAGATTTTATTAACGATGACGACATAATTAAAGTTGAACTTAAAGCAGATGAAACCGGACAAATTACTTCAAGATATTTACAAGTTGTAGATAATCCTAATGTTGAAGTTATTGACCACAACATTCACATCGCAACCGTAAGTGCACCTAATGCTTTAAAATTAGAAATGTACTTAGTTCCAGGTCGTGGATTTAAATCAAGCGAAGAAAACAAAGCCGTTATAGCTAAATTAGAATCAGAATTAAACACAAGAATTAAAAAAGGTAAATTCATTGCTGTTGATAGTAATTTCTCACCAATTAAAAAAGTTGCTTACGAAGTAACAGAATTAAACTCAGCGAGTGTTAAAGTTGAAGAAAAATTAACATTTACATTAGTAACTGATGGAACAGTTAAACCAGAACAAGTTTTAACTCAAGCATCAAGCATTTTAATTGCACACTTTAAAGTAATTGCAAATGTAGATGAAATGAGATTAGATGTTTTCAACGAAGAAAATGAAGATGAAACAGAAGTACAAGAATCAGATATTGATATTACACAGTTAAATCTTTCAGTTCGTTCTCTTAATGCTTTAAGAAGAATCGGGAAAACAAAAGTTTCTGAAGTTGCTAACATGACATATGATGAACTTGAACAAACCAAAAACCTTGGTAAAAAATCACTTGATGAAATCGTTCAAAAAATACAAGAATGCGGTTACAATCTTAAAAAAGGAGATGAATAAATATGGCAAATCCAACACAAATTTACTCACGTGATACTAAATGACGTAATGGAGTTATGCGTTCACTTGTAAGTGAATTATACGCTAACGGAAGAATTACAACAACTTTAACAAAAGCAAAAGAAGTTCGTAGACACGCTGAAAGAATGATCCAAAAAGCTAAAACACCTACATTAGCAAACCGTCGTGCAGTTGCAGCTTACTTACGTCCATTAACAGTTAAAGATAAAGGTGATGTTTTATCTTACTTATTTTCAGAAATAGCACCAAAATACGCAGATCGTAATGGTGGATACACACGTATTATTAAATTACCTAAACGTTTAGGTGATAACACAAGAATGGCTATCATTGAATTAGTTTAATTATTTTTGTGAGCTTAATCTATTAAATTATCATTCATATAATAATATATACAAAACAAAAGCTAAAATGCTTTTGTTTTTTTATTTTTATCGTTTAAATTATTATAAAATACATATACACACGACAATGACTATAAAGACTATAAATAAGGAGTATTATGTTTTATTTAATTAACAAAAAAGTTGGAGAATCGTCTTTTTACGCAATAAAAAAATTTGCTAAAAACAACAATATCAAAAAAATAGGACATACAGGGACATTAGATCCTTTAGCCTCTGGACTTTTACTTGTAGCATGTGATTATTCGACAAAATTAATTCAGTACATAAGCAACAAAACCAAAGGTTATATTTGCGAATTACAATTTGGTTATGCAACAGACACATATGATATAGAAGGACAAGTAACCAATACAAGCTCTACCAAAGTTACATTGGGGGTTTTGGAAATGTCTTTGGATAAAATTAGTCAATTAAAAACACAAATACCTCCTATTTATAGTGCCAAAAAAATAAATGGTAAAAGAGCTTATGAATATGCTAGAGAAAAAATAGACATTCAAATAAAGGAACACAAAATAAACATTTATAACTATAAACTAGTTGAATTTGATTTTCAAAGTCAAAAAGCGAAAATATCATTTGAAGTTTCTGAAGGAACTTATATACGTACATTGGTGGATGATTTAGGGAAAATGTGCAACTCATACGCAACCATGACGGCACTTTTTAGAAACAAAATAGGTGATTTTGAAGTTGAAATTCTAAATAATCAAGAATTTAAAGAAATTAACCCCTTAAGTCTTTTTAATTTAGACACATACAAATATACAGCACAGGAAAAACATTTTTTAAAGGATGGCAGAAGCATTAAGTCAAATCTAAAAAATGGTACAATATTATTACTCAATTCTGACAATCAAATATCAGGTGTTGCACAAGTGACAAATAATGTTTTAAAAGTTAAAAATTTATTTATTGAAAGGTTATAAAATGAAAAATTTAAAAGATTTAATTAAAGTTGCTGCTTTTGATGTTGATGGAACTATTTTGCCTAATGGACATAGTGAATTCTCCGAAAAAACAATTGAAGCATTCGCTAAATTAAAAGAAAATAAAATCGCCACAGTTGTATCTACAGCAAGAGAATTTTCTACTATCAATAATTTCTTGCAACAGTTGCAGCCTAGTTATTTTATAGGAGCAAACGGATGTTTTGTTTATGAGTGTGAAACACAAAAAATGATTTATGAAAAATCTATTAGTGGCGAGGTAGTTATTCAAATTTATCAACATTTTAAAAATCAAATAAACGGTTTTTTAGTGGCGGTAGGAAATATTTGTTACTTTACACCTAACACACCTTTAGATACTTGATTCATTCGCCCAAATATTCACAATTACAAACCTTTTGATGAACAAGCAATTTTAAACAACAAAGTTCATTTAATAACAATAGCTAGCGATGACGCTAAAAATCTAAGCAAAAAAATAACTGAATATATTGAACAAAACCACTTAGATATAGAGATAAACAGCACATGAAGCAAGGGTTTATTTATTTCGCCTAAAGGAGTCAACAAAAGTACAACACTAAAATATTTATGTGAATATTTAGGGTATTCTTTAGATAATTTGATTGCTTTTGGTGATAGCTCTAATGATTATGAGATGATTAAAGATTCTTTTTATGGTGTTGCCATGGATAAAGCCAATGATAAAATAAAAAGAGTTGCTAAAGATTATGCGTTAGATTGTGAATATGATGGTGTTTATTTAAAACTTAAGGAGTTAAAACTCATTTAATGAATTTTTCTTCGCAACAAGATTTCTTTATTTATGATTTAGACACTTTTGAACCTGAAAAAAACGATATTTTTGTTTTAGGGAGTTTTGAATCACTGCACATGGGTCATTACCAACTTTTTAAAAAAGCTATTGAATTAAAGCAAACAAAACAAAGCAGAATAGTTTTAGTTTATTTTGATAATTCCAATTTACCTCCTTCTAAGAATAAGGAGGTTTTTTGCGATGAACAAGCAAAAGAGTGAGTTATAGCTAATTTAGACATTTTTGATGCGGCGCTAAAATTAGAATTTTCAAAAATTTCACTTTTAGATGGTTTTGAATTTATTGAAAAACTTACAAAAAATAAAGAGTGCAACATAATTGTAGGTAAAGACTTTAGATACGGTAAAGCAGCTAAATATGATGCTTTTAGCATCAATCAACACACTAATGTATCATTAGATATTATCGATTTTTTCAAATTCAATAATTTCAAAATTTCTACTTCAACACTAAAAGAAATGATAAAAGAAAACCAATTTAACCAAGTAAACGAATTATTAGTTTACAACTATGTTATAAGCGCAAAACTTTTGAGTAATCAATTTCTAAAAACTTCTACTTATACTATAAAACTACCTAAAGGTATATACGCATGCTATACTTATGTGCAAAATATCAAATATTATAGTTATTTAAAAAGTGATAAAGATGGTAACTACTCACTTTATTTTATCGATTTTGCTTATGATTATCAACATGATTTGGATGTAACTGTTGAAATATTAAAACAATTAAACTCTAATAATTCTTCAGAAGAATTTTCTGAAGAAGATAACTACAATCAAGTTAAAAAATATTTTATTGATTTGATTAAAAATTATTAAAGCGCTGTTTTGTAGATGAATAAGTAAAATAAAAATATTTGGGATATTTAAATAAACATTTATAATTTAAAAGCATATCGCAAATTTTATTCTAGGTTATAAAGTACTTTTATGACTTGGGTAAAACATAATTTATACAACAAGGAGAAATTATGATATCAAGTGCTAAAAAAGCAGAATTAGTTAAAAAATACGGTAAAAATGACAAAGATACAGGAAGTACATTTGTTCAAATCGCTATTTTAACAGAAGATATTGAAACATTAAAACCACACTTTTTAAACAACCCAAAAGATAACCACTCACGTCGTGGGTTTATGGCAAAAATTTCTAAACGTCGTGTATTATTAAACCACTTAAGAGAAAGTGATATTAATGAATACAACAGATGTTTAACAGAATTTGGATTACGTAAATAATATACTTTAGTTTTAATTTAGATGATGCTTTAATAATCAGCATCATTTTTTTATTAAATTTATAAAAAAACAACCTAAACATGTGCGGTCGATTTCAATGTTTAGGTTGTTTTTAAAAAATTATTTAGTTGATTTTTTGAATTTTCACGCTCATGTATGTGCATAAATGACAATTTCATCTAATAGTGGTTGGATTCTAAAATCAACATTTGTAAATTCCGAAATAAATTCTAAAATAACTTCTAGATCTTTAGATAAGTTTTCAAAAATATATTTTGATTTGTAAGTTTTAGTTTCATCTTCTTTAATTAAAGATAACTCTAGTGAATCTTTAAAACTACCAAGAGCAGGTAAATCAAACATAACTAATTTTTCAGCTAACGCATCTAATTGCTCGGTAGTATCATCGTAAAATTTATCTAATGTTTCGTGTGTCTCAAAAAAGTCAAAACCTTCTACATTTCAGTGATAATTTTTAGCTTTTAATTGCAAAATTACAAAAGAAGCTTGTAATTTTTTCAAGTTTTGAATTTGTGTTTGCATGTAATTAACTCCTTAATTTTATATTGTTTTTTGATTAAAACAATTTCACATGAATTGTTTTGTGAGCTTCATTTTCTTCATCATCTTCACTTATTACTTCGATAACTTCTGTGGCTTTAATTTTATTTTCTAGTTTTTTAGTTTTATTCTGTAAGTTGAAGCCATTAATTTTATTTTCGATTGTTTTCATATTTTTAAAAAGAGCAATTCTAAGATGTTCGTCTTTAGCTTTTGTTAATTTATCAATTGAATCAGAAATTAATTTAACCGAATCATTAATATGTGAATTTAAATTTTTAAATGAATTTTTAAAAATATCATCTTTAAGATCTTCTCATTCTTTAATTAAATTTTCTGTATCTTTAAGATTTACTTGCTCAATTTTCATTTTACTTTCTTTTAAAATCATTGTGTGAATTAAACGAACTAATGGCACTAACGCTTCAAAACGCACAATTATAATTCTAGGGTATTTAGGATCCATTTTAAAAAGAAAATTTAATTTTGGTTCTAAATCAGTAACAAGTAACCCGTAAGTGTCAGGGTTTTTAGAAAAGTTTCTACGATCTTTTTCGAATTTAGCTAAATGGCTTGAGATCTTAGTACTTCCTTCATCGGTTGCTTTGGTTTTTACTTCAATGATACACTCACCAATCTTAGGATAACTAAAATCATTTTTTTCACCACTAAAAGAACTGTCTCAAAATTCGATTAAAAAGTCAGGTTTTGAACCATTAATATTGTTTGTTGTTTTGTTAATTGTTAAGAAATCAAACCCAGAAAACTCTTCTTCTAAGCTATTTTTAACGTATTCTTCACCTAATTCACCAATTTCTTTTGTTCCGTATTTTTTTCTATTTTCAATTTGTTCAAGAAGATCTTCATATCTTTTATTTTCTAATTGTAATTGAGACTCTAAATCCATTTTTTCTTTTTCGAATTCATTTTGCTTTTGTTGAATAGCTTTTTCGTGCTCTAAATTTAAAATCTTTTCTAAATTATTAAGTTTGTCATTTAAATTTTCACATTCATTTTCCTTTAATTTCAAAGCATTTTTGATATCGGAGATTTCTTTGTTTAATTTTAATTGTTGTTTTTCTTCTCAGTTCTTTTTCTCTTGTTCTAAAATATTTTTGTGTTTTTCTTCAAGTGAAATTATTTGTTGTTCAGTATCTTTTAATTTTGTTTGTAAAACCTCTTTATCAAAAGTAATTTTATTTATTTCTTTTTGATAATTTAATTTTTCCAGATCATTTTCTTTCTTGATTTGATTTTGTAGTTCATCTTTTTGGTTTTTTAATTCATTTTTATAACTTTGTTGCGAACTTTTAATATCAACTTGTAATTGTTTTATTTGATCATTAAGCTCAGAAATTTTTTCGTTTTTTTCTTGAATGTCTTTGTAAATGTCTTTGAACTCTTTGGAATTTTTGATTTTTTCCTTAAGTTGTAAAGTTTTGTTTTCTACTTCCTTGTTTCAAAATTCTTCTAGCGCTTCATTAATAAAATCTAAATTTACATCACTTGTTAAAGCTCTAATATTTATAAGATCACCTTTTTTGGCATCTTGTGTTAACTCAAAAATTAAATCATCTTTATCAATTAGTTTTGCCTTAACATATGTATTTAATTTTGTCTTCATTTTTACCTCGTTATGTCTGTATAAATAAATTATATAATGTATAATTTATTAGATTATGAAAATAATTAATGATAATAAAAAAGACTTAAGAAACTACGAAATAATTGAAAAATTCGAGTGCGGAATAGTTTTGCAAGGATGAGAAGTTAAGAGCGCTAGAGCTGCCCATGTAAATTTATCTGGTAGCTATATTTCCATTTACAAAAATGAAATATATCTTAAAGATAGCTATTTTGGTCAATATATGTTAGTAAAGTGTGATCCCACACAAGATCGTAAATTACTAATGCATAAAAATCAAATTTTAAAACTAAAATTTGAAAGCGAAGCTAAAAGATTAACGATTGTCCCAACTAAAATTTATTTCAATAATCAAAGTAAAATTAAATTAGAAATTGCCTTGGTTAAAGGTTTAAAAAAACACGATAAACGTGATAAAATCATTAAAGAAGAAACACAAAAACAAATAGCCAAAACACTTAAGTTTTACTAATTATTTTTGGGGGTGTAATGGTTTCGACATATCAAGGACTTTAATTGTTGCAGTGGAGTTGTAGACCTAAAATACTACTAGGCTTTCTTAAACGGAAACAAACAAGAAAAATCAGTAAATCCATCATTTATGATGAGTTTACAATCATCAAATCTTGCTTTTGCTTAATTAAAAGTAAGTTGCACTTAAATTTGCCCTGGATTTAAAGTGTAGGTTAAGGGATAGTTTTTGGTGATTCTAAATAACCAAAAATGAATTTAATTTAGAGATTATAAAATTAATGTTTGTTTATTCATTAATTTATAATTATTTCAAAATAAACTAAACTTGTAGACGCAGTTAAAACTTCTTGGTGTGGACCTGGGTTCGACTCCCAGCATCTCCACCATTTTTTTATGCTTTTTTACTATAAAACAGTTAAATAAGTACAATTTTATTTGGTTATTATTTTTTTATTTATATTCAATTAATCATCATTTTTTTATTAGCTAGCCAATAAAAAAATGTACAATAGTGTTATGCTTGATATTAAAGATAAAATTAAAGAACTCAAAAATCAAACATCAAATGAACATATTCAAAAAGAGTTAAACATACACATTGACAAAGCTGAAGAATCACAAATCAATGATCCAATTTTAAGAACAAACATTGATGCTATCTCAAGTGTACCTAGAAGCATAAGAGAAAAAGAATTAAGCAAGATTGAAAAGAAGTTTTTGCCTTATAAAAAAGATAAGGAAGCCAGAAAAATTTATAAAAAACGTTTGGCTTTAATTTTTCTTGCCATTTTAGGTGTTTTGATTATTTTAGCATCTATAATTGTTCTTTTGACATATGCTGTTATCAACGTTCAATAACACTTTAAATAAGTGTTATTTTTATAATTTTTATTTAAAAAAAGGAGTTTTATGTTCACAACAGAGATTATAATCAATGTTGATATCAACAGAATTTATTTAGATTTAATTAAAGAAAATTTAGATGTTAATAAATTATCTTTTGATATTGACAAACACTTATTAGTACTTCAAAAACTAGAAAACAAACATTTAAAAAAATATGAAATCGATTATGAACAAATTAATATACCCGTTGCCTTAGATATTTTATCTAGAAAAAATTATCTAGATTTTTACAGTGCACAAGCTAATAAAATTAACCTAAAATCACTTGAAAATAGTGTTTATTTGGTTAAAATGCCCGATAATACAATTACACTTATTTTTCAAATGCAAAAAGAAACTTTAGCTAATATAAAAGAAGATTTAGCATCAATATTAACTGATTTTTTAGAATTTTTAACTGACGAGCAAATAAAAGAATTTAAATGACTTTTATATAATAATCAATACATCAATAAAAAATACTTTAATTTTAAAATTATAACTAACCAAACAAATAAAAACATCACAAGCGTTGAGCAAATTTTGGACAATAACGACACAATTGTGCAAGTGGATGAATTTTTTGAATATTTTGAGATAAACTCAGCTTATATTAGTGAAGTGGCCATAGCATACTCTTATTTATTTTGAGGACAATATTACTATCGAAAAAATTTAGATTTTTACACAAGATTAAAAATTATGAATATAGACCAAATATCATTAGATCAACAACTTAATACTCAAAAAGATTACATTAATCAAAATTTTATTGTTCAAATATATAATGTAGAAAATTTAGAGTCTAACATCAGCATCCCTAGTTTAATTAACCAAGATTTGAATTTAAAGGCTAAAGAATTGTTCAAAAATATCAAAAAATATATTGATGAGCAAAATATTTCTTTAAAAAATAATAATGTTAAAAAGATGTTAAAAAGCGAAATTATAGCTATTTGAGCAATTATAGGTTCAGCTTTATTTTCGACAGCAGGAATATGACAAGTAACAACATGGATTCAAGATAAAGCTATCGAAAATAATTATTTAGGACATTGAAACATTTTGTGGATTCTGTCACTTACTCTATCATTAATCATTATGTTAGGTGCACTAATATATGGAAGTTTTAAGCTATTTCATATTTTCAAAAACACTAAAAAAATTAATAATTTGAATTTAATTGATAAGAACAACACACAAATTTTAAATAAATTAAATTCAAACATAAACAATATCAATAGTAATGATATTGCTCAATTTAATATCAATATTTTAAAATTAAAAAAAGAACAAGAATAAGAAAAACTCACCAAGTGTTATTTGAATTTGTTTCAAATAAGCTTTGTGAGTTTTTTATTATTTACCTAATGTTAATAATTTAGTAAAGCTATCAACTTCTAAGCTAGCTCCACCAACTAAGAAACCATCAATGTGTTCTTGTGAGTGTAATTCAGCAATATTACTTGGACTTACACTTCCTCCGTATTGAACAATTAAATCGTGTGATGTTAATTCTTTAATAAATTTACATACGTTTTCAGCAATTTGTGGAGTTGCAACTTTTCCAGTACCAATTGCTCAAACAGGTTCGTAAGCAACAATAATTTTCTTGTGATCTAAATCTTTAAGAGAAGCCAAAATTTGTTCTTTAACTACTTCGTTAGTTACTCCTTTTTCGTATTGTTCTAAAGTTTCACCAACACAAATAACAGGCACAATTCCATTTTCAATTGCTAATTTAGCCTTTGCATTAACTTGAAAATCATTTTCATTGTGGTATTGTCTTCTTTCAGAGTGACCTAAGATTACGTATTTTGTGTTTAAATCTTTTAACATAGAAACACTAATTTCACCTGTGTATGCTCCTTTTGTGTGCATTGACATATCTTGAGCAGCAACGTTTAATTTTGCTACTTTATTTTCTTTAAATGCAGCTAAATTAGTGAATGGAACAGCAACAGCGAAATCAACTTCAGCAGGAATTAAAGATTTTTTATCTTGATACAATTTATCAAAATCATTTAAAAATTGTTGAGTTTCTGAAAAGTTTTTGTTCATTTTTCAGTTTCCGATAATAACAGTTTTTTTCATTATTTACTCCGTTTCTTTAATAAAATTTTATATAAAAAATGAAGGATTAAAAATAAAGTATTTAAAAAGTGTATTTTTAGTGTAAATGTGTCCAAAATATATAAATATAAACGTGCACGAAACATTAAACACAAAAAACAGAGGGATGTTGCTTGAGAGTATTATCAATAAAAGCATCTATTTTTACAACATCCACAAAATTGCTTTTATTGAGAAAAAATCAATACCATATAAATTCAGTAAAAAACCTACAAAAATTTCTGATCAGATAACACAACAAAACATTTTCCTTTTAAAAAGTACGGTTGACTATATTGGCTGTTATCAAGGTAAATACGTTTGTTTTGAAGCTAAAAGTTCTAATAGTGACAGAATTGAAAAAGGCTCGATTATAGATCATCAATTAAACTTTTTAATTGAAATTCAAAATATTGGAGGAATTGCATATTATATTTTTATGTTTACTAATGATCTGGAGTTTTATCTTGTTGACCCTAAATTAATTGACAAATTAACAAAATCCAACAAAGCTATAAATAAAAAAATAATAAAAAAATATTCCAAAAAAATGGAATTAACATTTCCTGGAATATTGGATTTTTTAAGTTACATCTAATTATTGACGTAAGTCAACGATTTCTCTTAAATATTTAGATGGTTTATATTTAACAACACGTTTTTCTCTAATTACAAGTGGTTTACCTGTGAAAGCATTTTTTGTTTCACGACCACGTTTAATTTGAGTAGAAAATGTACCAAGATCTGATAATTGAACTTTTTCTTCAGCAATCAATTCTTCTTTTAAAATGAATACAAATGCTTCAAAAAATTGGTCAGCTTTTTTAACTGGAACATCGCATCTTTCTGCGATTCTAGCGATAAATTCTTTTTTTGTCATTTTTTCCTTTCGATCAAATTTAATTTACTTAAAAATACTTTTGTAAAGATAGCACGATATATAATTTGTTATTATATATACTATTTTATACATATTTTGGCATTTTTTGTTATTTTTTCCACTGAGATTTTAAAAAATAAATATTTTTATTAAAATTAAGTAAGGTCCAATATGAGAAGAGAAGAAATTTTAAATAAAATAATAAAAGAATCACTTGATAAAATCATGGCTGATAGGTTCGGAAGATATAGTAAATACGTTATTCAACAAAGAGCCTTACCAGATGTTAGAGATGGTTTAAAACCGGTTCAGAGAAGAATTTTGTATGCTATGCACGAGTTAGGTTTGTTTAATGACAAGCCATACAAAAAATCAGCTAGAGTTGTTGGGGATGTTATTGGAAAATATCACCCTCATGGTGATACTTCAGTATATGAGGCAATGGTAAATATGTCTCAATGATGAAAAATGAATATTAGGCTTTTAGATATGCATGGTAATGTAGGTTCTATTGATAACGATCCCGCTGCTGCTATGCGTTATACAGAAGTGAGATTAAGTAAGGTTGCCAACTATATTCTTGGTGATTTAAAGAAAAATACAGTTGATTTTGCACCCAATTTTGATGACTCTGAAAAAGAACCGACTATTTTACCAAGCATTTTCCCTAATTTGCTAGTAAATGGAGCTACAGGTATTGCTATTGGTATGGCAACCGAAATGCCTCCGCACAATTTGGAAGAAATCATTGATGCATCTGTTTTATTACTTAATAAACCTAACGCAAGTTTTGAAGATTTATCCAAAATCGTTAAAGGTCCTGATTTTCCTACTGGTGGGATTATATATGGGAATGCAGGGGTTCTAGAAGCATTAGAATATGGGAAACTTCAAAAAGAAAAAATAAAATTATTTGCAAAATATAATATTGAGCAAAATTCCAAGAACAAATACATTAACATCACCCAAATCCCTTATGGAGTTGTTAAAAGTCAATTAGTTTATGACATAGAAATGATATTGGCTAACAGCGATATTGATGGTATTGTTGATGTTAAAGATCAGTCTGATAGAGAAGGAATTAAGATTTGTATTATTCTTGAAAAAAATGCAAACGAACAAAGTATTTTAAATTTCCTTTTTTCCAAAACTAATTTACAAATAAATTATTCTTATAATAGTGTTGCAATTGATAACAATTCGCCAAAATTAATGAATTTGAAATCGCTTTTAAATTCATATTTAGAACATGTTAAAGATATAAAAACTAAAACACTTGTTTATGATTTAGAAAGAAATAAATTAAGACTAGAGCTTGTATTAGGATTTTTAAAAGTGGCTCAAATCACATCTAAAGTTATTGAGGTAATTAGAAAAAGTACAGGTTCTAAATCAGGAGTTATACAAGACTTAATTAAGGCTTTTGATTTTACACTTAATCAAGCTACAGCAATCGCAGAATTAAGATTATATAAATTAAGCAAAACAGATAAAGATCTTTATCTAAAAGAGAAAGAAGAATTAGAAAAAGAAATTTCACGAATTGAATTACTTTTAAGTGACCCAAAACAATTTAGAAGTTTTTTAATCAATTTATTATTGGATTTAAAACAACAATTTCCTTCGCCAAGAAAAACAAAAATATCTACCAAAAATTTTGATTTTAATTATGACGAAAAAGACTTGATTAAAGACGAAAACATCACTGTAGCAATATCAAGACAAGGGTATATAAAACGTTTAAGTGAAAAGATTATAACCTCTAATAATTTTGAAGAATATGTGTTAAAAGAAGGCGATTATTTAACTTTTTATAATCAAGTAAACACTTTAGACACTTTTTTAATTTTTACGAATTTAGGTAATTATGCATTTATTCCTATTTATAAAATAAACGAATCTAAATGAAAGGATTTAGGAACACATTTAACTGAGTTTGTTGATTTAAAACAAGATGAAGAAGTTGTTAGTGTTATAGAAATTAGTGATTGAGATGTTAATGATTACATAGTTATTGCCACAAAAAATGGACAAATTAAGAAAACGCCAATTAAAGATTTTGAAGTCACAAGATTAGTTAAAACATACACTGCAATAAATTTAAGTGAAGATGATTTAGTTGTTAATGCTTGTTTAAGTAACTCAATGAAGGATGTTATTTTCGTAACTGCCAAAGGATTATGCACAAAATATAGCGAAAACGACGTAAACATTTACGGAACAAAAGCAAAAGGAAATAAAGGTTTATATTTAAGTAATGGTGATTATGTAACTTGTTTTACAACAGCTTTATTTAATGATGTTTTAACATTAATAACAAGTGATGGACACATAAAAAAAATAAGAGCTAAAGATATTTTATATGTACCTAAAACTAATAAAGGTAAAGAATTATTTAAAAATACAAGTAAAAAACCTTATAAAGTTATTGAAATATACCCAACTAGAGACACTGATGTTTTAATTGTCAGAGACAAAGATAGTAAAACATTTTTTGAACCTATAAAACAGTATACATTCAGCAAAGCAGATGATACTTTTAATAAAATAAAAATTCAGAATTTTGATGTTGCCGTAATTAGAAAAACACAAAAATCATCTAAAGAAAACCACGAAAAAGATTTAAAAGATGGACAAAAAAAAGAATCTGAATTATTCAACGAAAATAACAAAAAGTTAGATATGTTATATATGGATGTTGAACAGCTAATGAATAAAATTAATAAAAAATTAATGAGCGACAAAGATGAAGATAAAAAATAATGAAATTTTAAATTTAACTGCTACGGATATAAGTTACCAAGGTTTAGGCATATCTATATTAGAATCAGGTTATAAAATTTTCACAAGTGGCTTATTTAAAGGTGAAAAGGCCACTTGTCAAGTTATAAAAACAAATAAAAATTACGCATTCGCTAAGGTTTTAAATTATTTGGAAACTTCTAAATTTAGAATTAATGATAATAATAAATTCTTAATCGAAACTCAGTGTGCATGTTTTTATGGAATTGATTATGAAGAACAATTAAGAATTAAGGAGGATTATATAAATTTAATATTGAAATGATCCATTCCAGAATTAAAAAATCTAAATGTAAAATTTCATTCTTCGGCACAAAAAATACACTACCGTAATAAAGCAAAATATAGATATGTTGTTAATAATCAAGGTAATTTAGATCTTTATTCATTTGTTTTTAATTCAAATGAATTAATAAAAGCGGATTGGTTTGAATTAAATCACTCAAGCGTTAATCTGAAATTAAAACAAATAACCGATTATTTAAATAAATTAAAATTATCTGATAAAAAACAAATTAAAGGCATAACCATACGTTCTAATAATTCGGAGTTTCAAGTAATATTAGAAGTTGATAATATACAGAAAATAAACAAAGCGATTTTTAACACAATTATTGAAGATTCAAAAATTATGACTTTTGTTTTAGTGAGTGAAAATCAATCAGTTATTCTTAAAGACTTACCTTTTTTTATTGAATGAATGGACAAAAAATTTCTTGTTTCTTGAGATTCATTTTTCCAAATTGATTTAAGTTCTTTTAGCAAGATAATTAGTAAATCAAAAGAAATTATTCAAAAAAACCAATATAAAAAAATTTATGATATATACTGTGGCGTAGGAAGTTTAGGAATAATGTTTTCTAATCACAAAACAGAATTAATAGGTTATGAAATTGTTGAAAATGCTATATATAATGCCAAACAAAACGCTAAAATTAATAATATTAATAAATTTAATTTTGAAGTTTTTGATGCTCAAAAGTTGTCTATTCAAATCAAAGACTCAAAAGATTCTTTAATTATTTTAGATCCACCCAGAAAAGGTTTATCTAAGCAATTAATAAATAACATCACTAAAAATAATTGCGATGTTATTTATATCTCTTGTGATCCTAGAACATTAATAAGAGATTTGAAATTATTTATCCAAAATAACTACCAAATAGTTAGTTTTGATTCTTATGATTGTTTTAGTAATACATTTCATATTGAGTCATTAGTTTTTTTAAAAGCAAAATTATAAAAACCGAAACAACTTAAGTTTCGGTTTTTTAATTCTTTAAAAAAGCTTAAATAAAGAGATTTGGTCAGTTTCATCTAAATCTTTAAAAATACCTAATCGTTTAAAATCATTTATTTTTGTTTGGTTAACTGTAGTTCTTTTCTTAAAATCTTCAATACTCATAAAACTTCTTTGTTTTCTTGCTTCGACTATGGATTTTGCAACAGCTGCACCTAGACCATCAATAGTATTGAATGGTGGAATTAAAGATTTATTTTTATGATCAACAACTCATTCATTTTCTAGCGACTTATTTAGATCTATGTTAGAAATTTTAAATCCCCTAGCATACATTTCTCTAGCTAATTCTAGTACAGAAATTAAAGCAACTTCTTTGTTTGAACGTTCTTTTTGCTCTTTACTATTTATTTCTTGTAATCTTTTGTTTATTTTAACTGCGCCAAAATCATCAACCATGTTCTCAATATCAAATATTTCACATCTAGTTGTAAAATATGTAGCGTAATATTCCAATGGTTTGTAAATTTTAAATCAAGCAATTCTTCAAGCCATCAAAACATAAGCGGTGGCATGAGCTTTAGGGAACATATATTTGATTTTTTTCATGCTTTCGATATATCATGAAGGAATATTTTTTTCTTTAAGCATTTTCTCTTGATCAGGATTAATACTTTTACCTTTTCTAACTTGCTCCATTATCACAAAAGATTCAAGCGGATCTACACCTTTTTTTATTAAGTAATCCATGATATCGTCACGACAACATATTACGTCTTTAAGTGTTTTACCTTCCTTAACAATTAAACTTTGAGCATTATTTAATCAAACGTCTGTTCCGTGTGATAATCCTGATAATGAAACCAAATCAGCAAAACTTTGAGCGTTTGCTTGCTCAAGCATTTTTCTAACAAAACTTGTACCAAATTCAGGTATACCTAAAGCGCCTGTAGGCTCATTTCCAATTTGTTCTGGTTTTATATTTAACGCTTTAGTTGAACTAAATAGCGACATAACTTTTTTGTCTTTTTTTGGTATGTCTTTTCTTACGTTTATACCTGAAATTCTTTCTAACATCCTTATAGCTGTAGGATCTAAATGTCCCAATATATCTAGTTTTAAGACATTATCGTGAATTGCATGGAAATCAAAATGTGTTGTTTTTCAATCACTATTAGTATCGTCAGCAGGATAATTAATTGGCGTAAAATCTTCGACACTAAATTCTTTAGGAATAATAATAATACCGCCTGGGTGCTGACCAGTTGTTCTTTTTACACCACAAATTTTACTACTCAAATAACTTATAAAATTATTGCTGTACATTCATTTATTTTCTTGAACAGCATTTTTAACGTATCCAAATGATGTTTTTTCAGCGACAGTCGAAATTGTTCCGGCTCTAAAAGTATGCATTGTTCCAAACAACTCTCTAACGGTGTTGTGAATTTCTCCTTGATATTCACCTGAAAAATTTAAGTCAATATCAGGAACTTTGTTAGCTTTAAATCCTAAAAATGTTTCAAATGGAATAGTTTGTCCATCTTTATCCATCTTTGTTTTACAATTTGGACAATTTTTGTCATCCAAATCATAACCGCTTGTTATTCCTGGTATGTTTGCTAACTCAAAATATTTACAATTATCACAAGTATAATGTGGCTCTAAGGGGTTAACTTCAGTAATTTCACTTAAAGTCGCCACCAAACTACTTCCAACCGAACCACGACTACCGACTAAATATCCGTTTTCTACAGATTTTTTTACTAAAATATGACTTATTCAATAAACAACAGAGAACCCATATTTAATAATAGGTTCTAATTCTTTTTTAATCCTATCCTCAACTACTTTTGGTAAATTTTCACCATATTTTAAATGAGCATTTTTATAAACCAAATCTCTGAGTTTATTTGGAGAATCATCAAAATTAGGTGCATATAATTTATCTTTAATTACTGTTATGTCACTAACTAAATCAGCGATTTTGTTTGTGTTATTAATAACTAAGTCATTTAAATCTTGTACATTACCTAAAAACGCAAATTGTTCAAGCATCTCTTTAGTATTTTGAAAGTGACTATCAGGCAACTTTAAATTATCTTTTTTACGATAGCTATATAAATAATGCGTTTCCCCACCTATTCCTTTACTGTAAACAAGCATTTTATATGCTAATTTATCTCTAAGATCTTTATATCTAACATCACCAACAGCAACAGCTATTTTGTTATATTCTTTTGATAAATCAAAAAGATGTTTAAGTGCTTGTTGAATCTGTTCAAGTGTATAATCTCCGCTTTCGATGTAATGATTAAAATCGCTAGGGGCAGGTATTTCAATATAATCAAAAAACTGAATTCATTTTCTAAGTTCATATTCGCTTGAAAATAATAACTTATCAATTAAAAAACCTTTAAGAGAGCTCGAACCAATTAATAAATTAGGCGATTTTTTAATTTCTTCTATAAAAAGTTTAGGTGAAGAGTAATATCTTTTAGTAAGTGTGTGTGAAACCAATTCAAACAATTCCTTTAAACCATCTTGATTTAAAGCTAGAAAAGAAATTTCGTTACTGAATTTTTTGTGATATAGAGTCTCGTCTTTGTAATTTTTTAAATCTTCAAAAGTATAAATACCCATGTTATTTAATTTGGTTATTGATAATTTTCAAACATGCGCCAACACTTTAGCATCATAATCAGCCCTATGCGCAATTTTTTCGTCATAATTTTCGCCAAGAAAACCAGCTAACGACTCTAGTGTATGTTTCTTTTTCTCTGGGAAGACAATTCTAGAAACTGTCATAGTATCAATAAAAAGTGTATTTAATTTAGGCATATTTAACTTAAATAAAAGTTGATTCACAAAATTTAAGTCAAATTTAGCATTATGCGCAATTGCGATTTTATTATTAAGTAGCTGATGTATTTTAGACATGGCTTCTCTAATTTCTAAACCATGTTCCTCAAGCATTTGATCAGTAATATTGGTTAAATTTTTTGTGAAATCTTTTAATTTAATAGTAGCTTTTACAAAAAGTTGATTTTCGTTGATAATTTCATTTGCATTTAATTCAACAGAACCAAATTCAATAATTTGATCAAAACGAGGACTTAAACCAGTTGTTTCAATATCAAAAGACACATATGAACACTCTTTTATTTGTTGAGAATAGTCAAAATTATCAAAATAATCATAAATGGCTTCGTTGTGTTTTGAAATACAACTAATAGAAGAACCATAAATAGGTTTGATTCCTGCTTTTTTGGCCGAATGGTAAAATTCAGGAAAACCTTGAACGGAATTGTTATCCACTAAAGCGACTGCTTTGTGGTTAAATTGTTTGGCTATATCAATAATTTCAGAAGGAGTTAAAAGCCCATCCATTGTATTCATCTTACTTCTGACACTTAACTCAACACGTTTGTTTTTTTCTTGGTCGCTTCTTTTTTCAAATAAATCAGCAGTTTTTATGATTCTATCAACCATCACATAATTAATATTTGCGTAATTTTTGGTTAAATTACCAAATATTTCAACACTATCACCAATATTTATTTTTTCGCTCATTGGTATTTTGCTAATATATTTTGTTTCGATAGCGTCGCTAAAATCATGAACTAAAAAGGTGTAGACATTATAATTGTTTTTACTTAAAAAGTGATCCTTACTAAAAACAACTCCTTTTAAATTGACATTAAAATCTTTATTTTGGTATATTTCATTTTCAACATTTAAATTATTTATCGTGTAAGTGATGTATTCTTTTGAAGAAGTTCTACTTTTGAAATTGCTATTAGAAAAATTTATTTTGTCCTTAAAAGCGTTATCTAAAGATTTGACAAAATCACCCTTAGCTGATTGCTCTAATTTTTTAACAAACTCTTGTTCAGATAATTTCATTTGTTTTTGATGTTCGTTAACTTGAGTATCATCTTCTTTAATTTCTACTATTTTTAAGTCAAAATCACTAAAACCAATAGCCCTCATTTTATCAACAACCAATAACACAGAATTTTGTATTTCCTCATTAATTAAACCTTTATCAATGTGCAATTCTCAACAATCATTTTCGTTATTGGCTCTGATACTATCACCAGCAACAAAAGGCGAAAGTTTATGAAATTTATAGTCGCTTGTAATTATTAAATTTATATATTCATAAAAAATATCAGCAGTTTTATAATAATCTGAAAATATATATTTAGGTATAAAAACAGGTTCTTTACAGTTTCTTATTTTATTTTCTAAATTAAAAAAATCACTAGCACTAGGTAGTAAGTCAAAAACAATAGTTGGATAAAAAATTGTCAAATTATCTCTTTGAGTAGTTTGAATATCCTCTTCTATATATGCGTTTTTTAAAGATTCGAGTTCACCCAAATTAATTCATTGTGCAAATTTATCAAAAATGTTATTTTTATAAAATCTATTACTCATATTAAATATCATTATACAGGTATAAGGAGAAGTGTCCCTTAAAACGAATTAATATTTTATAAAAAAGCGAAAAAAATAAACATAAAAACGGTCTCTAAAATATCTAAAAAAAATTTATAAAATCTAAAATTTTGTTTATAAGAATTTTTGTTTATTTAATCAAATTTTACAAAAAGTTAATATTTACTAATTTTTAAAGGCAAAATTCAACTTTTTGTCTCTTTTTTTTATTTTAAAAAATATTTTTTTAATCTGTAAAAATGTATAATTTAAACCATTTATAAGGAGCATTATGGAAAGAAAAAGTAAAATCATAATTGGTGCATCGGTAATGACTACAAGTGTTATTGCTGCTGCCGCCGCAACTACAATTATTTCAATAAAAAACGCTTCCCAAAAAAGTGAAGAATTGCAAAAAATTGCTAATCTAAGAAAAGACTTTAGTGATCAAAGTGCAATTATTAATAACGCCTTAGAGTCAATAAAAAATAAATCTGAATATAAAGATCTTTATGAAAAGTTCAATAAAAGTCTAAAAGATTTAAATTCAAGAATTTTAAGTGATGATATTTCATCAGTTGAAAAAACTCTTAAACAAATAACAGAACTAAGAAATGACTTCAATTCTCAAAAAAAAGAATTAGATAAAAAAATAGAAGAACAAAAAGAATATGAATCACAAGTTAAAGATTTTCACAATTTATTTTTAACTCTTGCGCATGGTGTCGAAAAAATCTTGGAAGAATCAAAATTACAAAAGTTCACAGATTTAACTAGAGAGATACAAGATTTTTTAAATATTATTTCATCCTTACAAGATAACAATAATTTAGAATATCTAAAAAATGAATACAAAAATTACAAAGACAAACCTTCATATTTTTCACAACAGTTAGATTTTATGAATCATGAAAGAATTTTGTCTAATAAATTTGAAGAAATTAAAAACAACTACAATCAAAATATGAAATCGTTATTAGATTTTAAAAATTCTCTTATAGAAGATGAGTATAAAGATTTAGTATCAGAAATTAACGAGCAATTGTCACTTATTCAAATAGATGATTCAAGTTATAAAGTTACCCAAGAGTTAATTGACACTTTTAGCAATAAAAATCAACAATTGATCAGTTTATTAGGAAAATATGAAGAAGAAAAATTAAAAATTGACAACAACCTAAAAGCCTATAAACAAAGTAAAATAGAAAATTTTAATAAAACATATTCTGAAATTAATGAGTTTATTAATGATCAAAAAAATGATCATCCGCAAATAACTCAAAAAACCAAAGAAAAAATCGAAGAAATTATAAATTCATTTAATGAGGATTTAGATGTATCATTAATTATCGATTTAACAAAACAACTTAGCGATATTCACGAATTAGCAAAACAACAAATTGAAGATAAAGTATTGGCTGAGAAACATCAAGAGCAATTATTAAAAGCTAAAAATGATTTTTTAGATTTTGCAAAAATTCAAAAAGAATTTTATTTATCTAACTTACTTGATAAAAAATATCAAGAAATAAGATTTGAATTAGAAAGCAAAATAACTGAAATAATTGATTTAGCTGTAAAAACCAATACTTTAGAGTCTTATAATAGTGCAAATTCTTCTATTTTACAAATGCATGAATGATTAATTGATCAAAAAAATATAATTAATAAAAAATACGAGGAATTAAAAACTGAATTATTACAACTAATAAACCAAACACAAGTAAATTTATCAAATCAAGGTTATTTTGAAAGCGAAATTTCAAGTGTTACAGCTAATTTTATTTTTGGCGACAATTTTAAAGTTAACAAATACAATTGAATTTTAAATAATAAAAATATAAATAAAAATTCATATGAAATCCAAATCGAAAAAACAAATAACTCTGATACGCAGATTTTAATTTTGAATTTAGATGTCACATATAAAGGTTTTGACTTTTATAACTTAAATACAAAAGAATATTTAATTTTTAATCATAATCCACTTGAGGACTTATTAATAAAATCAAATGATAATTTTGTAATAACAACAAATAAAGGTATCAATTTAATTATTGATAATAAAGAAAGTAATTTTACTTACGAGTGATTCTTTAATAACGAAAAACTAAGCGAATCATCAAATGTTTTAAACGCAAAAGAACCTGGTGTATACTGAAGTATAGTAACTAACCCACAAGGAGTTAAATATCAATTAGATTCTGTGGAAGTATCAGAAGATACACTAGAGAGTTTAAACGTTAATCCTGAATTTCTAAATTTGGCTTCTAATGTTGCAAGACCTTCAAATTTTGTAATTAAAAATATCGCATATCATTCGCGTCAAGCGAACCACCAAACATACGAAACGCAATTAAATAAAATGTATGCTTCTTCTGGTTTTAGATATCCAGGTTACGATAATAACTACGAAGGCAGAAGAAACGAAAATTCTTTTATTATGCATAATGGAGAAAAAATCAATATTTCTGATTTGGTTTTAAATGAAACAGTAGGGGAAAATTCTTTAAATAATAAACCTAATGAAATTTATAGTTCTCAAGAATTTATTTTAAATCAAATTGCCAACAATGCTTTAAAACAACATCCTGCGGCAATTAATTTTCACCAAAAACAAGTTAGTGACCAAACACCAAGTTTAGAACGTTACTTTCTTTTAGGGCAAGATACGTTAGGTATTTTTAATACAGGTTTATATGCAGTAGCAGGTGAAGTGATAGAACTTAAATTTAGTGATAGTTTTTATGAGTATCTAAAAAAAGAATATCAAAATAAACCTACAACTGAAATTAACACTTTTAGCATAATAATTAACCAACATTATTGAAACAACTATGAATTTAATAATACCGGAAGAATTTCAAACAGATATCCGCGGGTAAGAAGTGAATTTAAAATCAATTTTTCAATGATTGATCCCATAACTAAAACTTTTAAATTTGGTACTCCTTTTGGGGAACCATTAGTTTTAACCAAAGAAGATACATGTGGGATAATGGTAATTTAATTGACAGTGATTTTACAATTAAAAACGCTATTGAAATGTTAGAATATAACTCAAATTACACAAATGAACAGAACTGAAATGAACAAGTTCAAAAAATAAAAGATGGTTTAATTACAGCTCCAGAAGTTTCGTTTAACTCAAAATATTTTAACTTTTTTATTCCTTTTAATTCAAATGATCAAATAGGAAGAGTAAATATTAATAATATAGTCTATCCAAAAGATTTAGTAGACAAGTGAAATGATTTTTTAGAAATGTCTATGAAATGAAAAAGAAGTTTTAATGTCAGAATGTTTTTTAACTACAATGATGACATATGAGGAGGCGCCGCAGCTTGAAACGCTGGTAATTTCCTTTATGCACCTATTGATAGTGGAGGAAAATTTTTAACAGGAAACACATCTTTTAATTTTTCTCAGTGAGTTAATTATCATGAAATTAACCACAACTTTGAACATCAACAAGACCCTTATGAAATAAAAGATCATGGGTGAACAAACATTGTTAGTGTCGGTAATTTATCATTTCTAAATGATGACACACGATTAAGAAACCCTTACACAGAAAAACTGTTATGATCAAGAAATTGAGAAACACTTTCTACTCCTTGAGCAGCTTTAAATTATCGTAGCGATTGATACGGTTTATATTCATTGATGAACTACACTTTAGGTGTGGATAACTTCAGAAATTGAACATTAAATAGTGGTGACAACCGTAAGAGTTGAAGTAAAAATATTACAACTAAATATCTTTCAGATTATTTTGGTCTAAACTTTTTCTATGCTTTAAAACAGTACAATAAAGGTTTATCAATTTCATCAACATATTCTAGAGCAATCAATTTTATTTTATCTGTGCATTCTTATGAAGAATTAGAGCAAGATATTGAAACTTTAAAAAGATTAATTGCTGATAACGAGGCTTTAATAGCTAAAGAAACTAATCAATCTAAAAAAACAAGCTTACAAAACGCTAACAATACTTACTCAACAAATATTCAATTAATCCAAAGTTACTTAAAATACAGCGGTGATTTAATAAAAGAAAATGTTAAACAAGCACAAGAATATCCAGCATTTGATATTATTGCTAGTTCTTACGCTAGCGGACAATATTTGTATAATTCAAGAACCAATAATTTTGAATATAGTGCTGATTTTATAGCTCCTTATCAAATTGTTGCAGGTCAACCATATGTTTTTGATTTTAAAAAATATACATCGTCACTTAATAGCGATTTTAACATCAAAGAGATAAGAATAAATTCTAACACATCTAAATTAGGTGCGTCAATAAGTATAAATCCAGCTGATGATTACAAAATAACATACTCATATACAGGTAAAGATTTTGATTTGATTGACGAATTTGATGTTGAAATAGTTCCTGGAGAATGAGATAACAAACCAAAAAATTACGTACCTTATTACAAATTTAAAATAAAAATAAGAAATGTTGTTAACAGACCGGGTGTCGAAATTTACCCAAGTCTAACAAACCAACAAGTAAATTCGCCAAAAAAACCAGACACAGCCTTAGCGGCCGTAACAAGGTTTAATGATTTTAATATTCAACCGCAAGAAATAACTCCTTTTGATTATGATGGAAATTTAAATTATTTCAATCAAAATTACCAATTAATTAAATTTAAAGGATGGTGAAAAGCACCTGAAAGCGGAGAAATGAAACTGATAGGATCAGCATCAGAGTATAGTCGCTTCAAAATGCGTAAATGAGTAGAAGCATCAAACAACAGACCAGGAAGATGAGTTTTTGAAGAAATAGGTGATAACAACTCTAAATTATTAAATGATGACAAAGTATTAGCTAAAACAAATGTTGAAAAAGGAAAATGATATCAATTTGAATACCAAATTTATACAAATCAAGATAATTCCAGAACTTTTAGAGCCGTTTATGAAATAAATGGTAACAGATATCTTTTTACAAGAAACACATTGACAGATAATATTGAAACAATCGAACCTGATCAAAATAAATGAGATCAATATCTAAATGATAATTATTACTTCCAAACAAGAAGAATCCTTGATAAAGACTCTTTATTTAACCCTGATGAAATAAAAAAACTTTCAAAAGAAAATATTATATCTACTAATGAATTTGATTTCTCTAGCCCTAATGATCCGTATCCTCGAGAGTCAGATGTTTCGTTTTTAAATGTTGTCAATGCTAATTCAGCAGCAAACAAAAGATTGGAAGTGTGAAATACTAGAGAATACACATTTGTGTGAAAATTTCATCAACCAACTCTGATCAATACGCTTAAATATCTCAACTATACAAATCACAAACAAAACTTTCCTACATATATAAAAATATTCACAACCATTAACAATCAACCAAAAATTTTATATGAGTCAAATATCGCAAACCCAGATTCTATCCAGTACTTAAGATTCAACCCTATTGAGGTTGATAACATTAGCGTGATAGCAAGAAATGAAAACCCCTCAAGTGGTAACGCTCTAGTTATTAAAGGTTTATATTTAATGAACGATAACAAACCAGACGCAATTTTAAATGTTAATAATAAAAATATTGAATTTTCTAAAGGTTGAAGAATAACAACTAATGACGAACTTATTTCTCGTTCTAAAATAAATAACACGTCTGTTTTCACTGATTTAGAAGATTCAAGCATTACTTTCAATATAAATACTGAGTATTTCGAAATATATGGTCAAAGTAATTCACAACCTAACATCATTGATTTGTACATAGATGATAATTTGGTTTTACAAAACTATAAATTAACATCATCGAATACAAAAGTTGATAATATTGAATTGTTAAGATACTTTATACAAAATCATAATCATAAAGACCATAAAATTAAGATAGTTAATAAAAATAACAACAGATTTTTAATTAATTTTGTTACATATAAAAAAGACTAATTCATTTTTAATATAAATATTCAAAAAGTTTGGCGCAAACCAAACTTTTTTTATAAAAAAATATCAAAAACAATACTAGCGTTTAAATCTTATTTTTAAAAACAAGTTAATATAATAATTTTCATTTTCTTTATAAATTCTACCTATTTCAAATTTTTTTGAACTAGGAACATCCAAAGATGTGTTTCTAACCATAAAACTAATTAAGTCATACTTATTATAAGAAACATCTAATAAGTATATTTTTTGATTTGGGTAAATCAATATTACTCCGCCAAATTCTTGATCATCCTCTATGCTTTGTTTTGTTAAAAAATTGAAATTTAAGCAATAAATAAAATCAAAAAAATATTTTAGGTTGAATTCAAATTTATATTTTTGACAAATAAAGTGTATTATTTCTCTTAACTCTTTTAAATTGTATATTTGCGATTCAACCAACATCATACTCAAAAATTTTGGTAAGTATTTATGTATTTTTTTTAAATTATCTTCGAAAATTTTGCTAGATATTTTTTCGAAGATAATAAAACCTCGAAATTTTCTTATTAACGTTAGTGTTCTAGCTAAACTATTAACATTCCTAAAATTGTTAACATCATTCATTTTTTGGTCGTTGAAATTATAGATTTGGTATTTAAACATTGTATTTATTGAAGCATTAAATAAACTTGATCTCCCTCCTAAAAACGATTTAACACTATAATTTAACGTCTTTTTATCCATTGTTTTTAAGTCGGTAACATTTAAACAGATATCACTTTTATTTTTGTATGTGATTCACTTATCTTTAAATATATTTTTTTCTGCATTTCATTTATTAAAATCGGCTATTTCAAAAAACTGACCCTCATTATTTTTAGTGATAATATTTTTGTGTATTATATCTCTCATTATTGTTGTTTCTTGATAATTTAATATACAATGTATTTTTGAATTTTTTTCTACTTCAACAAAAAAATCGTAAAGATTAAATTTAATGTCATGGTTGTCATTATTGATAATAATAGAGTTAATTTTATATTTTTGATTTTTAAGAATATTTAAATCAAAATCTACGCATTCTAAATATTTTTTATCAATAAAATAAAAAATTAGATATATTTCTGATCATTGTCCTCTATTCAATTTCATTATTTATTCCTTTTTATATATAAAAAATATATATCTTTATATTTGTTTATTTTTTGGTTAAACGATAACTAATTAGAAATTTTTAAATTAATTAATTTTTAGTATTTTTTTAGTTCAAAAAATGTGCATCACAACTTAATAGTCCTAATTTTTATTTTTATAAAAAATATATTTTTTTTCTTTGAGTTTCTTATTTTTGATGTTAAAATAATTTAGCAACTTATTTAATGGTTTAATAAATTTTCTTTTTATAAGAATAAAAAAAATAAAAAAATAATTTTAAAAAATTAAATATGTGCTAAAATAATTTAGCTACACAAAAGTGAAGCTTAATGTTCTTTGAAAACTAGATATACAAAACATGACAGTCAATTTTTTCGAGAGTTT
>NZ_JAZDWZ010000006.1:0-77309 GCF_036350065.1 Mycoplasmopsis ciconiae
TATATTCAACTCATTTTAGTGAATTAAATTACTATTCAGTTTTCAAAGAATTTAAGCCACAGCGGCTTTTTTTTATTTTTTAATGTTTATTGAAAATATAATACATAGATATCACATTAAAAACAATAAAAGAAAATATTTATTAACAGTTTATTTATTAGTGTATAAAATATTTTTGCATAATTATTGGTCAAAATTATACATAACGCTTTAAAAAAGAAATCAGGTTTTCGCAACATTTTTGAAAAAAGCTAAAAGAAATTAATTACTAATAAATGGCTTAATCAAAAGTAGCGAAAGGAAATTCACCAAAAAACATCCAAAATATTAATGTTGATAAAGATTAGTAAATCTCCCGAGTTTCCAAGTTGTTATGTAATTTTAAACTAACGTTGACTTTAAGTTAGCGTTGGTTTTTTATATTTGGTATTTTACTAAATCTTTTAAAGAAAAGAGATCGTTGATTAATTTTTTGTTATCTTTATTAATAATGTAATTTTGGCTTATTTTTTTATCAATAACTATTTCTACAACCTTTAGTGTTTCTGAAATGACTTTTCTAAAGATTAAGGAAAAATTGCATACACATCGATTACCGATGTGTATTTTTAATTCCGGAGGAATATGAGAAAAGACTTAATTCGGTAACTGAGAATTATGATATGAATAATTAAAAGCAAAAATTTTAGTTGAACAAAAATAAAAAATATACGAAAAATTATTCAAACAGATCTAAATTAAGTTATAAAAATAAAAGAAGGGTGATTAATGGTGAATTTATGTTTATGAAACATGAAAAACTGAATTAAAATAAAGTGCAGTAATTTAAATCTACCACAAGTAATTACAAATAGAAGAAAATAAACCTTTAAATTATTATTAAATGCTAACTAAACTAAAAAACAAATTATGTTTTTAAAACGCTGTGTTTACAAAATTAATTTATTTTTTGAAGCAATGATATTATCTACAAAATAACAAATGACAAACTGATGAAAATAATAAATCTAGCATTAACTAATGCAATGATAATAAATAACGAAGTTAAATCAAAAACTATAATCTTTTGTAAAGTTTGATGTAAAATGAACTGTTATTTTCTTTTAAATGAAATTTTAAGTTAATGTTTGTAATTAATTTAGTAAAAATGACGAATAAAACTTATTGGTAGTATCTTTCGTATTTTTGCTTTTCTGAACTTGGAAACTTAAGAAAAAAACGAAATAGATTAAAATTAACTATTTCGTTTTTTAGGTTTTTAAAATTTAAAACTCAGTAATGATCAAAGTTAATGTTTTGTTTGCATTATAAATATCTATATTATTGATTTTTTAAGAATTATCAAAACCACTCAAATATAGTTGTTTATAAATGCCGTTATCAATGTCCATTAATTGTTTGTGATTACCTTTTTCTACTATTTTCCCATGATCTAAAACAATAATTTGTTTAGCGTTTTTGACTGTATTCAACCTGTGTGCAACAATAATTAAAGTTGTTTTCTTCATTAAAATATTAATTGCATTTTCAATGTATTTTTCAGTAATTGTATCTATGCTAGAGGTAGCTTCATCCATTATTACTATTGATCTCTTTGAAATAAGGGCTCTTGTTATTGATAACAATTGCTTTTGTCCTTGCGAAATATTCGAACCATTGTTTTTTATAATTGTTTGGTAACCTTTATCCATATTAATTATAAAATCATGAACATGTGTTAATTTACATATTTGAACAATCTCTTCTTCGCTAATGTCTGAATTCACTATTTTAAGATTATTCATAATAGTATCTTCAAAAAGAAATATATCTTGATTAATCATCGCTATATTAGATCTTCAACTTCGTTCGTTTATATTTTTAGATGATTTATCATTAATTAATACTTCACCTTTAGTAGGTAAGTAAATTTGTGATAAAAGCTTTGTTATTGTACTTTTTCCGCATCCTGTATGACCCACCAAAGCCAGTGAAGAATTTTCTTCAATTATAAAATTAATATTTTTTAAAACTGTAACATCACTAGAATTGGGATATGAAAAAGTCACGTTTTTAAAAATTATATTTCCGTTTAATTTATCTATCTTTTCGCCGCTGTTTATGTTTGATTTTAACGGGTAGTTTATTAATTTTTCTATCCTATTTCAGCTAGAAAAAGCTTTTTGAATATTTGTTGAGATATTCATTACATTTTTAATTTGATCTGTTATTGTTGCTATATATAATGTAAATGATGTTATGACTCCAAAATTTAATGGAGTTATTCCGTAACTAGGAATATTATTTAGATAAAAGTAAGAACCTATTGATACAATAACTAATTGATTAACAAGTCTAATAAAAGCGTATGTAGGTCAAGCAATATGACTGTAAATACTAGCCTTTAATTGGGATTTAAGTTGTTGTTTATTAATATTATCAAAATTTTTATTAATCTGTTTTTGTTGCTGATGAATTCTAATAAGAGGAAGAGCTACAATAATTTCTTCTATGTATGAATTTAGTTCACCTAAATTTTGTTGAATTTTATGATAGTGTTTTTTGCTTTTTGAAATTAAATAAAAGAATAGAACAGAACTTAATGGAATTATAACAATTGCTATCGAAGCTAAAATAGGAGCGTATAGAAACATTAAAATTGCAGCTATTAAAAATTGAAAAATTATACTAATAAAATTGAAAATAAATTGAGATATTGACTGAGTTAAATTAAGTGTATCGTTAGTAATTATAGATATTAAATCACCTGTTTTACTAGTTTCAAAAAAACTCATAGGCATATCCATTATTTTAGAATAAATACTATCACGTAGCTGATAAGGCAAATTATTTAAAGGTTTAGATACGATTCAACCTTGAAGCCCAATAAAAAACTTTGATGTGATATATGCTATCATCAAGATTAAAATAAATAATAAATATGTAGTCAAATTAAAAGAATTAAATGTTTGAGGATTCATAAATTTATCGAATATAAAACCAACAAACCAACTAAAGAAATTCACAAAAGCGGCGTTTATTATTATTAAAAGAATCACATAAAACCAAAATATTTTAGTAACAACTAAATATTTAAGAACTTGTTTAATCATGTTCATTTCTAAATGTTTATTTTTATTCATATTACTCCGTTTGTGATTTATAAATATCAAAATAAGTTTTTGACTCTTTTAAAAGCTGCGAATGTGTACCAATAGCATCAATTTGACCATCATTTAAAACGATTATTTGATCAGCGTCTTTAATTGAACTAATTCTTTGGGCAATGATTATTTTTGTTGTTTGAGAATAAGAATTTATAACATTTTTTCTTAATTGTTTATCAGTTTTATTATCTAATGCGCTAGTTGTATCATCCATGATTAAAATTTTTGGATTTTTAACCAGAGCTTGAACAATTGCCAAACGTTGTTTTTGACCGCCACTAAGATTTATACCTTTTTGACCTATTAATTGTTGATATTTTAACTGATATTCATCTATAAAATCAGCGCAGGCTAATCGCGAAATTTCTTCTAATTCTTGTGTTTGCATATAGGGGTTAGCAAATTTAACGTTAGACTCGATAGTTCCGCTAATTATCATTGAATTTTGAAAAACAGCACTGACATTTTGATAATAATTTTGAGTATCAATAGTTTCTATGTTTTTATTTCCTATATATATGTTACCGCTTTGAGGTTGGATTTCACGAAGTAAAAGATTAACAATTGTACTCTTACCACTTCCTGTTCTACCCACTATACCCACTAAAGTGTTTGGTTTAATTTCAAAAGATATATTTTTTAGTGTCGCTTTATTACTAGAAGGATACTGATAATAAACATTTTCGAATTTAATTGTGGTATTTTCAACATAATTATTATTTTTTATTAAAGTGATAGAAGGTTTTAATTCAAAAATTTCAAATAATCTTTTAGCACTTGCGCTAGCCCTAAAAAGGAAATTTATATTGAAACTAAATGTAAAAATACCTCCAGCTATTATTGCTAAATACGAAATAAATTGATAAACATTACCCACTTGCAATGATATATTTTCTGAACTAAATTGATAAGCTATTAAACCAAAAATAATATAAACAGACAAATTACCTAAATCAATTGCAAAATCAATAAACCTTCAGGCGACTGTGTTGATTCTATCTGCTTTTAAACCAATACTAAATAAATCAGTGTTTTTTTGAATAAATTTCTCTTTTTGTTTTTGTTCTAAATTGTATGTTTTTATTAGGTTTATTCCGTTAATGTCTTCTTTGGAAGAATTATTTATTTTATCGATGGCGACGTTTTCTTTTCTGTAGAAAGGAAAAAGTTTTTTAATTGCAAAGAAACTACCTAAAAACAACAATGGTACCATTATCAACATCGAAATACTATATAAAGGGCTAATTAATAAAGAAAAAACTAATCCTCAAATAATACTAAAAAAAGCATTGGAAAAAGGCTTGCACAAAACAAAAATTCCCCCATCTGCAGCTTTATTTATATCGTTCCCAAAACGAGTTATTATCGTAGCATATTCTAATTTATCGATATCTTGTTTACTTAAATTTAGAATTTTGTCAAACAGTATTTTACGCATGTAATAGGTTGATTGCTGAATTGCGTAAGCTGTCAATCTGAATGATAAAAAATCAAAAATAAGCATCAACAAAGCACAAGATATAACGCAAATTACTAAAAAATCAATTTGCGCAATAGAAGGCTTAACATTTCAAACTAATATTTGAATAAATTCTTGTTTAGTTCCAGTGCTTAATGTTATAAATTGTTTAATAAACGAAGGTATTAATAACGAAAAAAAAGCAGGTCATATCGATGTGAAAAACGCCAAAAAGACCTTAATTTTAATGGTATTAGGTAAAAATTTAATTAACTTATACATAAACATTATTATATAACTATTAAATAAGTTAAATAAAAAATGTTGCCCAATCATGAAATGAATATAACTAATAAAAAAGCTTTTTTAAAAAATAGTGTAAAAATTTACATAAAAATGACAAAATTGATTATCTTAAGCGTATTATTATATTATTTATAATATAATAATAAATATGGAAAAAATTAAAGTGGACGCGATATTCATTGATCTAGATGGGACAACTTTGGATGAATCTAAAGGTAAAATTCACCAAGCTTCTGAATTTACTAAAAAATACTTACAAACACTAAATAAACAAATACCAGTTGTTATTTCCACCGGCAGAGGAATGAACCCGAGACAAGAGAAATTATCGAGTCTCTAAAGTTGAATAATTACGTTTTAGCTAACGGTTCTATGATTTATAAAGATCACAAGTTAGTTAAATCACACAAAATTGACCCATTTTTAGTTACAAAAATATTGGAATTAATAAAGCAAACAAAAGTTTTATCAATGTTTAATACAAACGAATTAGAACAAACATTTTGCAATTCATGAATTTTAAAACACAAAGCTAAATTTTTTACTAAAATAACATATTACAAAGAAAAAGATATTGATATCAATAACACTTTTAAAATTTTATTATGACACAATAATCCTAAAAAAATTGCAAAAATTCATCAGCAATGGAATAAATTATTTGGCGAGTATTTACAAATTGATTTAAGCGGCTTTAAAAATTCTTTTATCGAAATAACATCTAAAAATGTTAATAAAGGAAGTGGAAACAAAGAATTTTGTTTAATTTCAAATATTGATCCTAAAAAAGCTATTCATATAGGAGACAGTATGAATGATGCTTCAACAAAAGGTCAAATTGGCTATTTATGCGCTTTAAAAAATTCGGTACAAGAGCTAAAAAATATAGCCGATTTTATAAGCGAATACAGCTGTGGGCAACAAGGATTGGTTAAATTTATAGATAAAAAAATAGACTGAAAAAACCATAATTTAAAATAATTTTTAAAATATGGTTTTTTTTATAAATTATTTTGCATAAATAATAAAGAATTATAATTTAAGCATGACAAGTCAAATATCAACAAATTTTTCCGAGGATCTTCAAAATTCTGCACAATCGCCAATGAAAGATTTATTAGAGATTTTAAATAGAATGGATAACTCATGAGTATCAAAAAACTTCGTTCTATTTATGTTAATAATATGAGCGGTAACGTTAATTATCTTTTTTGGAATAGGTTTTGTAAGGAGATACAGAGGATTAGTATTTATGGGAACTGCTTTGTTAATGAGCGTTATATTCTCAGTTATATTGTCCTTTGTTTTAAGTTCTTCAACTTCGTTTATTTCTTCTAAAATGGATTCGTATTTAATTCAAACACTTAAGGATTCCAACATACCGCAAGAGTATATAGATAAAAGTCAAAGCTCTATTCAAGATTTATCAAACAAATTCGTTTCTTATACTATTGCTTTATTATATTGATTTATTTTTATTTTTGTTTTTATCACCGAAGAAGTGATATATCTTATTGTTTTCATTATTTCGTCATTTAAAAAAAGAAGTTCCAGAAAACGTGGTTTTGTAACAAGAATAATTAGTGGTTTAGGTATGGCTGCTCTTGCTATGCCGGGTATTGTTTTAACCACTAATGCAGTTTCGATACTATCAAATAGAGAAAATGTAAAAACTAATAATTCTCAAAAATTACAAACAAAAATAGTTACATTTGGTCAGGGAAGAAGCTGAGCAGGGTTAATTTCGGAGTTAATTCCTGTTCTTGAAAATATTAATTCATTAACTGACTCAGAAAAATTTAATTTAAATACTATATCTAAGCAATTCACAAGCGGAGAGGTTGATGATGAAACTGCCAAAGAAACAGCTAATTTAATCAACTCAATTTTAAAAAATGAAATTCTTTCTGAAACAGCTTCTGAATTAATTGGATCTATAATTGCGGACAACATTCAATTAGATTCAGGTAAAAAACCTAATTCTAAAATTCAAGAAGAAAAACAAGAACAAAATCAACAAGAAATTAACAATCAAAACAAACCAACAAATACCGATACACAAAATCCTGAAAACAACTCTGATAATTCACAAAGCACAACTTCTACAGAGTCTAAAGTAGAATACAACACAAATTCAGATGAAGCTTATGTTGTTCAAAATAACGATGTTAATGAAGCTATTAAGTGAATTGAACAATCAACAATTGAAAATAACCAAAGTGATGACAAAACTAAAAAGAATTTAGAAAAAGTACTTCCAGAAGTTATTTCAAAAATTACAGGATCACAAGAGGTAACCCAAATCCCTGAAGAAATTCAGAATATCGTTACATCTACAACAAAAGTTATTTCTAATTTAGAACTAGATAACCCAATTGTAAAAGAAGGTGTTAAAACTATTTTTGAAAAACAAATTAATAAATTTGAAGAAGCAAATTATTTTGATCTTTCAAAAGTATCCAAAGAAAATAAAGATAAGTTATTAGATGCTTTATTATCAAATATTGCTTCATTTAATTAGTAAAAAATTACAGCGACTGCTGTAATTTTTTTAATCATATGTAACCCCAGTTAGTTTTTTCGCTCAATTTATAAACCAAGCACACACTTTATTCAAGTCTGGTTTATTGTTAATTTTAAAGTTTTTGTTTATGGCTAAAGTCACTAACTGATTATAAGCTTGGACTTCGTCTTCACACGCTAGTGTACCAAGTTGTTCAATCTTATCTGGATAATATTTAGATATCAATAA
Source organism: Mycoplasmopsis ciconiae (assembly GCF_036350065.1). Taxonomy (NCBI): domain Bacteria; kingdom Bacillati; phylum Mycoplasmatota; order Mycoplasmoidales; family Metamycoplasmataceae; genus Mycoplasmopsis; species Mycoplasmopsis ciconiae. The sequence continues at coordinate 7,664 of NZ_JAZDWZ010000006.1, forward strand.
ATAAATATTTTTAGCCATAAAAAACAGCGGAAAAATATCAGTCTTGATCGAACCGATTGTTGCTAATTTTACAGCAACTTCTTGATCATCGAATTTAGGTAATAATATTCCCGGTGTATCTAAAAATAAGTAAGTATTATCAACATTTACTCATTGAACATTTCTAGTTACACCTGGATAATCAGCGACTTTTAATTTTGAATTTTGAGCCATTAAATTTATTAAAGTACTTTTTCCGGCATTAGGAACCCCTAAAACAAATGATTTTATTTTAGTGTTTATGATCCCTTTTTCACGGTTTTTTTGTATTTTATCTTTCATTAAAGACTTTAATTTATTTAAAATTAAATTTCTGGATTTAGCTTTTCTTAAATCTAATCATAATATATTTGAACTACCAAACCTTTTGTTTATTCTTTCTTTTTTAGAGGCGTCCATTAAATCACTTTTGGTAATAACAAATAATCTTGGTTTGTTTGGTGAAATTAAGTCAAAATCTTCATTGTAGCTACTAATTGGGCATCTAGCGTCCAAAACAACTATAAATACGTCACACAAGGTAGCCATTTGCTTAATTTCTTTAGTAGCTTTGGCCATGTGACCAGGGAATCAACCGATATAATTTTTGAATTCTTGTTTTTGTTCTTGTATAAAATCTTTTTCTTCTTTAATACTCATTTTTATCCTGACACTCTTTTAATAGATCCGTGTATTTTTTAATTTCAAAATCTTTGCCTTCTATAACTTTTTGCAATTGCGATATTTTATGAAACTTATCTAAATTATCATCTTGTAATTCTTGGTATGATTGACGCATTAATTCTATGTATGTTTGGATTTGTTTTAAAACCATATTTACTTCATCTTTGTTGTATCCATTAAGTTGCAAAGAAAAATCACTAGCAATTATCTTAGTAACTTTTTTATCTATATTTTCGAAACTCATCACTTATCCATTCCTTATTTTATTCATTATAATCGCACCAGCACAAGCGACATTTAAACTTTCAAAAGAAATAGGTATATAAATTTTATAATCGCACATATCTTTTATGAATTGGCTAATGCCATTTCCTTCATTGCCTAAGACAAGAACTATTTTATCTGAGAAGCTTATTTGATTTAAAGTTTGCGCATTTTGGTCTAAAATAGTCGCATAGATATCAAAATTATTGTTTTTAAGCTCGATTAAATTTTTATAATCATCATTTTCCAAAATTACATTAAGACTAAAAATAGCGCCTTGAGAACTTCTTATTACTTTTGGGTTATACACATCAAAATTTTGCACAACAACTGTGTCAAAATCAAACGCTAAGGCTAAACGCATTAGTGTTCCGATATTTCCTGGATCTTGCAATTTGTTCAAATATAAAACTCTATTTATTTTCTTTTTATTTTGAGGATAAGAACATAAACCAATTACACTTTGAGGGGTTTGTGTATCAGTTAAATACTCAAGAATTTTTTTACTAATGAGTATTGAATTTTCAAATTTTCTATCATTTTCATTATCAACAAATTCAAAAGTGGACATTAACAGATTAACTTTTTTAGCCTCATTTACTAAATGTTCGCCTTCAACTAAAAAACATCTTTGCAAATTACGATATTTTTTACTCTTTAATTTGTGGAGATTTTTTACTATCTTATTATCTTTACTAGTTATTATCATTTAAAAGAAACTCTTTACCTTTTTGAACTTCATATAAACTTAAGTCTCGCCAATCTAATTGACGCATAACTTCAAATCCAACAATACATACACAATTAGCTAAATTAATTGAACGCATAGCCGAAACCATAGGTATTCTTAAACAATTATCAATATTTTGCGAAAGAATTTGCTTATCGATACCGGTTGATTCACGTCCAAACATTAACCAAATTTCTTGATTTTTATCTAATGTTTGTTTGTAATCAACTTGATCATAAGTTTTAAGTCCATATCTAGTAATATAAAAAATATTTTTATCTTTATATTTATTATAAAAATCTTGATAAGAGGCGTGAACTTCATGTTCAATGTCCGAAAGCATTCTTCCTGCTCCGTATCTGCGCAAGAATTTTGGATGCAAATCAAAACCAATGGGTTTGATTATGTGTAACTTAGCACCTAGAGCAAAACAAGTTCTAATAATATTGCCTGTATTTGGGCAAATTTCAGGTTGATATAATACAATATTTAACATTTTTAAATTATAGATTATTTTATGCAATATTATTACAAAAGTTGTGGAATTATATTCCATATATCTCTATTTTATAATGAATAATGTTAAAATTATAGATACAAATGAGTACAAAACAAATTAATAAACCTAGTTATATTACCGTTTTAGTTACATCTGATATTCACAAAAATTCAACATTAGCTAAGCAAGTGCTAACAAAAGAAAATTATGACTATGCAATTAATTTAGGTGATAGCGAACTTAGTGATGAGTGAATAAATAAAAATTATACTTATGCAGTTGCAGGAAATTGTGATTTTTATTCTATTTTAAAGCCATATTTGTTTTTTGACATCCAAGGGATAAAGATTTTTGCTACACACGGACATTTATTCGAAATAAAAAGTGATGATTTACTTAGACAATTGGCTAATTATAATATTGAAAAACCTGATTTGGTTTTGTTTGGTCACTCACATATTAGAGAATCATTTGAAAAAGACAATATATGCTTTGTTAATCCCGGAAGTGTTTCCAGACCTAGGGATGTAATTAACAGAGGTTCATATGCTTTAATTAAAATACAAGATAAAAAAATAATAAACATTATCTTTAAAGACTTATTTTTATAAGGAGAAACATGGAAAAAGAAAAATTTTTATTTGCGATTGATTTGGACGGAACAACATTAAGTAGTTCAGCTACAGGTTCAATTCATGATAAAACTTTACAAGCAATTCAAAGAGCCAGAGATGAAGGGCACATAGTTTGTATAGTTACAGGAAGACCTTGAAAAAGTACTAAAGCTATTTATGATGATCTAAAATTAGATACCATTGTTGCCAATTATAATGGAGCGCATATTCATCACCCATATGATGATGATTTTATCCCTCACGTTAAATATTTAGAACTAAATGAAGGTTTATATATATTAGGAGATCCTAATGTAGCTAAACATGTTACAAACATGGCAATGGAAGGTCCTGGTTGAGTTCAATTACAACACCGAGATGCTGATTTAGAGAAGGTTTTTGGTTTTGATAAATCAACTAAATTTAAAGTCGGTTTAGATTTTCATAAAATTCCAATGAAACCAACAGGAATTATTTTTGATGTTACACCCGAAACTGAACCTGAAGAACTAAGAAGATACCTAAAAAGTCGTTTTGGTGACTTAGCTGAATTTTCATATTGATCTAAAGGTGAAGGTCTTACACCTGTTTTTGATATGACTAATGTAGCCGTAAACAAAGGGAAAGTTTTAAGTGTGCTTATGCGTTATTATGACGTTAAAACTCACAATACAGTCGCAATTGGTGATGGCTTTAATGATGTGCCAATGTTTAAAGTAGCTAATGTAGCTGTGGCAATGGGGAATGCATCAAAAGAAGTTTCTAAATATGCAACTATCAAAATCGCCAAAACAAACAAAGAAGGTGGTGTTGGTTGATACATCAATAAATTTTTAGATGACCCAAAAAGCGAAATCGAAAAAAGTTTACTCAAAAAAATAAAAAGAGATAAACAAGAAAGTTAATAAATAATGAATTTCTTCGAAATAGACAAGTCAAATTACCGAAACTTATATAAACACAAAATTATTGGTGTGGATGAAGTTGGTGTGGGCGATTATTTTGCACCTTTAGTTGCTTGCGCTGTTTATATTCCACCTGTAAGCATACAAGTTTTAAATCAAATCGGGATTAAAGATTCAAAAAAATTATCAGACAAAAAAATTAGAGAATTAGCCAAAACAATTAAAGAACATGTTTGATTTTCGTTGAATCATTTAAGCGCAAAAGGTTATAATAATTTAACAGCAAACGACAAATATAACGCCAACGAGTTAAAATTCTTTTTACATACAAAGTGTATTAATGATTTAGAAAATAGAATTAACTTTGAATTAGTAATTGTAATTGACCAATATACAACATTAAATTCTATTAAACGTTATCATCAAAAAATATTTAATGATAACTGAGCACAACTAAAAGAGTATAAAAATGACCAATATTTTATTAATAAAGCTGAAAATTATTTTTTAGCTGTAGCGTGCGCAAGCATTTTAGCTCGTGATTTTTTGTTGGATTACATGGATAAAATATCCCAAAAATATAATTTTAATTTTCCTTTAGGTGCAAGTGCACAAGTTAAAGAAAAAGTTAAAGAATTTGCGTCTATTCATGGAGAGAAACAACTTTATGAGGTGTGCAAAAAATCATTCAAAATATAAGCTGAATATTCAGCTTATTTTTTTATAATTAAAATATGTTAAGAATAATTGCGGGAAAATACAGATCACTATTGCTTGATCAGCCTAGAAAAGATAACACAAGAGCCACCACAGACAAAGTAAGAGAAGCAATTTTTTCAAGTATTCAATTTGAATTGGATGATGCTTTAATTCTAGATTTATTTGCCGGAAGCGGAGCTTGATGTTTTGAGGCTTTAAGTAGAGGAGCCATGAAAGCAATAGCTGTGGACATAGATGAAGAAGCTTATGAGGTTATAAGTAATAATGCCCAAAAATTAAAATGTCATAACATAGAAATTTATCGCGAAAGCGCACAAATGTTTTTAGAGAAAAATAAAGGTAAAACATTTGATTTTATTTTTATGGATGCTCCTTATTTAAATGTTGAACAGATTAATGAATGTTTAAAATTAATTGAACAGAACAAATTTTTAAAAAATTTAGGTAAGATAATAATTGAAACTAATGCTCCAGAAAAAATAATTTTTCCGTCTAATTTAATGGTACAAAAGTCAAAAGTTTATGGGATAACAACAATTTTATTTGTTAGCCATATTGACATATAAAAAACGTGATTTACACTTTATTAGTAAATCACGTTTTTATTTTAAATAAGTTAATAAATTATTTATCGCACTAATTTATTTTCAAATGCCAAAAACTCCATTTTGTCTTTGCGCAAATGTTAATAATAAACCATCGTAAGGTGTGTCTTTATATATATAATAATCAGAAATTACAGCAATTTCAAGGCAAATTAAAATAAATAATACAACCAATAAAATAATTAAAAGTATTATCCCGATTTTCTTTTTGTCAAGTTTTTTAGGTTTTTGATCGTTATTCATTTTTTACCTACTTTCTGGTTTTAAAGAAGAAATTAATAATTCCTGAGTTAAAAATTGTTGCTTTAATAAAGTCATTATTATTTAAATTAGCTGTGTTTGAATCTGAATTTAGTTGACCTGGATCATTATAATAAAGTGCAGGATTGTCTTTGGTTTGAGATTTAGTGTAGAACGGATAAATTTTATTGTAACCTATTTGTGAAGATTGATTGTATTTTTGAATTGAAGCTTTGTTGGCGTCTCAAGGACTAAAATCTGAATACGCAATTAAGTATTTCCCTTGATCTCTGTTTGTAGAAAATACTAAATCAGAATTATTTACAAGGTATTTAGCAAAATTAGCTGGTGTTCAAGCTCTTGCGTAATCATCTGCGGTACTATTGTCAATTAATGTAGTATCAGTGAATGATAATGTTTTTATTAATAAATCTAAATCTTTCTTTTGTGCAGGCGAATTATATTGAGGATCGCTTAAAGATCTATTTTTTGACACAACAAGGTTTTCGTAGTTAGATAGATACATCATTAATTGTAATGAGTCATTAGTTTTTTGATTTGGTGTAATAATATCAAATTTAAATGATATTAAATTAACGTTAGCTAAAGGCATTGATAAAAATCTATTATAGAAAACTTGTGAATAATTGTTTGTTTGATCACCGTCACCATATGGAGTAGGCGGAAGCGGATTTAAAAGTTCGATATATATTTGTGAACTTAGATTTGGATCTGAAGAACCTGTTTCACCGTCTCTTACATATTTAACTCCCGCTATTTGATGATCCTTATCTATTGTTACAGAATTGAATTTTCTTGTGGAGTTTCCAAACGATATACCAGGTGATCCTATAGGCTCACCACCAACAATTTCTAAGAACATAATCTGTTGAGAAGCATCATCAGCAATAATCTTGATTTGTTGAGTGTCATTTTTAAATGCACCACCTATATAATCATCAAATGTATATGTAGATTGTGTACTAAATTTAAATTTATAATAATTTGCTTCATCGGAGCTAATTATTTTTTCATTTTGTCCATCAAGTACAACTTCTTTAAATTTATTATAAGCCTTAGCAGAAATAGATTGTCTAAGTTCATTTAGTTTGCTTGCTTCGATTGTTCCGTCTTCTTGATAAAGAGCCTCTAATTCATCTCTATTGTATCATCCAGCCTCAATTACATTTAAAACTGATGTTTGAGTATTGTGACCAAATACGTAATTTTGTCCTTGTTCATCTAATTTGAAGAAAATTGAACTTGATCCATCTGGTAATTGAATTGTGTCAAGAGTTGGGAAATTAATTGTTACATCTTTTTCAACCACTAATTCTGGGAAGTTACTGAAATTAGATAAATTTGAAGGAGTATATTTATATCTAATTTTAAATGTTAAGTCTTTAGATATAGGGTCTTGTGTTGTTATATTTTCACTTTGGAATCATCTACCTGTTTGGGAGTTATAAACAATAGAAGTTTTAACATTAAACATGTTGTATGGTGAAACAAAAAGTGGATCTTTTTCAGTAAAAGCAAACTCATCAAATAACTCTAATATAGCTTTATTTGTTGTAATATCAAAACTTAAATCAACGGCAGAAGCCTCTTGGCTTGAGTCTGTTTTTTTAGGTGTTATTTCTTTAACTAATGAGTTGAAAAGAACAACGAATTTCTCTCTAGTAACACCATTTTTAGGTGTTATGACTTGATAAGCTTTGATATTGTTGTTGAGTCTGTATTGTTGTAATTGCTCTTGAGTTAAATTAATATTTTGGTCTATAAATGAAATTAATTTGTCTGTTTGTTCTTTCTTATAAGGTCATTCGACAAATGTTTTAAATTTACTTAAGGCGCTGTTATATGTATTAACACCTGAATTTGATAGTATTTGTTCATTTGTGTTTGGTATATTTTTTGCTTCAATGTTAGCTAAATTATAAACACCTGTATTTTGTGAATTAGAATACATATTATTTAACTCATTTATAACAATGTTTTTAGCTGTATTCTTATTTAATTCAGATAAATCAAAAATTTCATTAAAGATATTATTTAAAGATGATTTTTGAGCAATTATTTTGTTTATTTCTGTGTTAGAAATTTTTATGAATTCACTTATAAGCAAGGCTGTTTGGTTAATTTGCGAAGCTAAAGGAGCTACTACAGCAGCTTGTGTGGTGTTAGTTGCGCTTTTATTTATAGATGAATCAGATGTAGGAAAATCTATTGTAACAATATTTGAAGTTAATTGACTTATTAAAGTTCTTATTCCGTTATTTACATAAAAGTTGTATGAATCAATTAATCCGTATTTTTGGAAAAAGGTTAAATTCTTGTCTTCTTCGTTAGCTACAAATAAAGGAGATAATGAATTATTATAAGAAACCAATATTCCTAAATTTTCTGGATTTTGTGACATATACTTAACAAAGTCATTATTTAGTTCAATTAGAAAGTTATTAATAGCTATATTGTTTTTAGTAATATTAGTTGCTATTGAATCTAAAATATCATCTTGGAATGAAGCGGATTGCTCTGTATTTAAGCCAGAAAAGTTATCTACATCAAAAGAGTCATTAACAATAGGTAAACCTAAAACAGTATCTAACCTATTAGAAAGTTCTTGATATTTAGTTTTTATATTTATATTTAAAGGTGAAGATGAGTTAATTTCGGCAACAACTGGAATAAATAAAGTTTTGTAATTTTGCAATTGAGAGTTTGTGGTTTGTAATTCTGAAACTTTTAAATTGAAAATATCACTTAATGTACTTCTTTGAAGTGTGATTGATTTATATAAAGCTTCATTAATATTTTTAATTAAATCAGGATTATCAAAATCAAAAGTATTTTTACCGACAAAACTTGAATCATCTAAAACATCGATAGCATTATTTTTGAATGATTCTAATTTTTGCTGGTTGTATTGAGTTGATAAATTATTTGATGGATTAGAAATAACATCAACAATCTTTTGTGCTTGAGTTTTAACTATAGATATATCATCAAATTTAGAATTGATAAGAGCTTGCACAAGAGTTCTTAAATTTTGAAATTCATTTTCTTTGTCTTGTGGTGTCTTAGCAGAGTTTTTATTAACTGATATTGCGTTTTGAATTCCGTCTAGAATTTTTTTGTAATTGTTTGTATCTGTTGGCGAATCAATAAAGCTATTGTAACCTGCTGCTTCATTTGTGTAGTTAGCTTCGGCATAGTTAATCATTTTTCTTAATTGTGTTGAAGTGTTTAATAACTCATATAAAAGCCCTTGATCTTTATTTGGTGAATCACCAAAATACTTAATTTTAATAGTTTTGAAATCATTTGTCTGATTATTTTCAGAATCAAATTCACTTCAAAAGTTATTTAAAATACTGTTAATTGCTCTTTTTTCAGGCGTGCTTAAGATACTTTGATTAAGTGTTGTTTGGAAATTATCTGCTTCAATTGAAAGATTCATTTGTGTTTGGAAGAAAATAACTTTTTGAATTTGTTGCTCAATAATTTCGGCATTTGTATTTGCGTCTTGATATAAGTTGTTTGCTAAATTAATTTGATTATTTAAATTTGATTGAATTCTCAAAATCTTTGGATTAGCTGTACTGAGTTTTTGAGAATCGTCATTTGCTGATTTTACAACAGAAGCTAACCTTAAAAAGTCTTGTTTGATGTTATTTACAAAATCAATTTTTGAAGATACTTTTTCTAAATATTTAATTTGTAAACTTGTGTTGTTTTCGTTTTCTAAAGACGAAATTATATTTTGTACCGAAATAAAAAGATTTGGGTATGTATTTTGGATCAATCCTGTTGTTTGGGAATCGGATGAATCATCAATGTTTACAGGATTATTAGTTAATCAATCTTTTAATTGGGTTATTTGGTTATTGTTTTGATTTCTTTTTTGATTGATTATTTTTTGTTGACTTGTTTGATTATTTAATATCTTTTTATTACTAATTACAAGTTCATTTTCTGCCAATAACGAATCAGCGTTTTGATTTGTTAATGGAGGTACTTTTGGTACAGAAACTCACATATCATTGATCAATGTCTGAGCATCAATTGTTTCACCGTTAAAATTAGGTTGATCGTTTCATGGTTTAATTACCAATGAAGTTTCAGAAAGTTGTTCAACAAGTAACTTAGCGTTTTTAGCTAAATTTAATAAGTTTGTAGCATAAACCTGATCATCTGTTATATTGTTAGCTTGAGCTTGAATTCAATCTAAGTATTTATCCATTTGTTGTTGATATTTAATACCAATTTGAGATCCAATTTGATAAAACTGAATATCTTTCAATTTATCTTTTGCTTCTTTAACAATATTAGCTATTTGTTCAGCGGTTTGAAGTTTTTGTTTAAGTGACTCAATTTCTTCTTTGATTTGTGAAATTTGTTCATTTGTAGCATCACCTGTTATATAAACATTTTGCGCTTGTTTAATTTTATTGTCTAATTCTGTTTTGAACTTGTTTGTGGCTGATGATTGTGTTGAATCAACTTCTTTTGAGTAATCTTGAGCTACTTTTGCTTCATCAGCGAGTTCATTAATAGCGTCAATATTTTTTGTTAAGTTATTGATTTTTTCAAAAACTTGTTGAATATTTTCAACAGTTGCCTCATTATTTTCTTGTGTAAGTTCATCAATAAGAGCATTTATATCTTTGATAAACACTGGATCTTTGTTTGGGTTTTGACTAAATTGATCAACTTTTTGTTTAATGTTTTCCAATGTTTGACGGTTATTTTGTTTTTTAGTTTCTAGATCCACAACTGAATTGTAAGTTTCTAAAAGTTTATCGTCTCTTTGTTCTAAATCGGTGTAATTATTAGCTGCGTCAGCAATTGAGTCTCTTATTGCGTTTTGCAATACTTCAATATCACTTTGATTTTGTTCTTGATCTTGCTTTAAGTCTTTAATTTTGTCAGCGACTAATTTTTGATCATTTAACAACTTTGTAAATTTTGTGATTTTTTCGTTAATATCTTTAGCTTCATCTAAAGTTAAAAATGAATTATTTTGTAATTCTTCATTCATTTGTTTGACAAATGAAGCGGCAGCTATTAGCGGATTTTGAAGATCAGCATTAGCCTCTTCACTAAAGTTTTGAATTAAATCGTTAAGTTTTTGATTGTTATTAATTGCTTTGTCTTTTTCAAATTCTAAAGCTATTTTATTTTTAATTTCATCAATTTTATCTTTTGTAGCAGCGTCTGAATTTTTTAAGTCTTGGAATTCTTCGAATAATTTATCAAAATTTGAATATTCGATATTTGGATCCTTTTTAGAACTGAATTCATCAAAAATTCTTTGTGTTTGAGCAACGGATTCATTAAAGTCATTTTCAATTTGTTGCTTTTGTTGTTTTAATTCGTTTATTGAATTATTAGTTTCATTAATTTTGTTTTGAATTTCGCTAGCGCTAAAGGCATTTGAGTCCAAAATTGTATTGATTTGTGTTTTGATATTTTCAATTTCAAAACCAATTTCTTGAAATCTAACTTTTGAAGCATCGGCATTTAAAATGTTATCTAATTCGTTTTTAGTTTCAAATAATTCTTTTGAATAATTGAATTTTTCAATTTCTTTTTGAGAATCATTTATTTTATTTTGTAAATCAGATACAGAATCTGAGTTATTTGGGAAATTATTATTGATTGCATTAATAAAATTTCTAACAAAATTTTGATTCTCTAAATCTAAATTATCTTTTTGAATATTAGATGCTTGAATTAATAAATCAACTAAATCCTTATCTTTTTCGATTATATTAGAACCTTCTTTTAAAATTGCGGGTGCAGAGTTATTTAATTTAGCTTTAGCATAAACATCAATATTATTAATGATATTTTTTAAATCTTGGGCAATTGAATTTTCACCCAAATTAGGAATATTTTCTTGTATTTGGTTATTAATAATTGTAATTTTGTCTTTGTAGTAAGCGCTTTGTATATTAGAATCAATAACTTGTAATTCGCTTTTAGCTTTTTCAAGCGCTTCAAGAGAAGGTAAATTATTCAATGTAGGTTGTGATGAAGAATTGATTAATTCATGAGTGTGCTCTATAGCTTGATTTGCCAAATCTTTTACTGTTTGAACATTAGAATCAGCGTAAGGAAGTTTTTGAACTTCGTCAATGTCTTTTGATAATTTCTTTTCACTTTCGTCAATTTGTTTGTAAATAGCAACAGCAGAAAATAATTGTTGAGCAAGGTTTTTTATTTGAATTTTTTCAGCTTCAGTTAAATCACTTTTACCTAAACTTTGTTTTAAAAAGTCTCAATATTCTCTTAATCTTAATTCATATTCATTTTTAGGTGTATTTTCTAGAGGGTAATATTTATTAATTTGTTCTAAAACTCTATTTAAAAATTCATCAATATTTTGGTTTTCAACTTCTTGTTTTATTTGATCTTTTAAATTATTTAACTGATCTAAAGCGCTGTTTAATTGTTCTGAAGAAACGTTAGGATCTTTGATTAATTCTTCAACTTCTTTTTCTTTTTCTTTTGTTTGATCTAATAAATCCTTAACTTTTTCACTTAAAGCGCTTTCGTCTGTTTTATCGATAATTTCGTCAATGTTATTTGTGGTTTGACTTATATCAGAAATTGTTTTTGAATTATTAATAATATTTAAAAGGGAATTATTTAAATCATTAATTTCTTTTATCTTTTGATCATCATCTTTATTTTGATCGGCTTTAATATTTTCAATCTGCTCTTTAATTGCATTTATTGAGTCAATTTGTGATTGTTCAACCGGTGTATATTGGTAATTAACTTCATTAAATTTATTAAAGTTGTTATTTAGTATTGTTGTTGCATCTTTATAAGAATTTAGCGCATTTTGGTAGCTTAAAATCAAGTTAATAAACTTAATTTTTGAATAATAAGCAGTAATTAACTCATATAACTCAATAGAAGAAATGGGGTTAAGAGCTTTAGCAAAAACCTTATTAGTTAAATTGAATTTCTTATAATCTTCTATTAATTGTTCATTTTCTTGTTCATATGTAGGTATTTTTGAAAGCGAATAAATAGATTGGTCTAATAACTTAAACAAGTCTTTCAAGTGTTTTTTAGAAATTTTTTGAATTTGATCATTAAAATCATAAACACGTTGATTAAATGTAAAAAAGTCTATAAAATTTTGCGAATTAGCTTGGTTTATAAATTCGTTTATTTGTGTGTTTAACACTTCTAAAGGTAGTTTTACTTGCTCATTAGCAAATGATGAATTTATTATTTGAGAGGGAATAAAAGCAATATTTTTAAGTAATTTTGCAGAATTAATTCTTTGCTCAATTTCATCTAAAAGTTGATTAAGTTCAGTATTTTGCTTGTTGATATTATCGATTAAAGATAAATTAGGATCAACTTCTAGAAAATCATTTAATTTTTTAGAGTAGTGTAATTTTTCACTTTCGTTTAAATTTTGATCATCCAAACTAGACAATATACTTTCTTTGGTTGATAAAAGATCTTTTAGTGAAAAAGTCGAAATTAACAATTGAGAATAATCTAAAGCAGCTTGCGCTTTGGTGTTAGGGTTATTAATAGAGTTAATTAATTTTTCAAATAAAGATTTTAGTCCATGTGATAAATCATAATAATATTGATTTAATTTGACAAATGATGATGCATTAGTTTGAATTTCTTCGATTGTCTCGTTTTGATTAAATACACTTGAATATACAGCATCAATTTGATTAATTAAATTTTTATATTCGTTGATTGATGTAATGTTGTCAATTTTAAAGTCAAATTCTTTTGCAAAAGAACTTAAATAATTTTTTAAAGGACCTTGCACAAAGCTGTCTGTTGAAGTTTTGATTTTATTTACTTTAGTTTGAATATCGTTTCATTTTTTGATAAATTCTTCTTTATTAGAAGTTAAATTTGACTTAAGTAATATCAATTCATTTTTGACTAAATCCACTTGATTATAAGAGAATTCGTTTTGTAAAACAGAATTTTTTAGTGAATTTGAAAGCTTTTGAGCTAAATTGATTATTCAAGGTATCTCAAGTTCACTAGCAACATTATTGGTAGATTCAATTAATTCAAAAATAGGATCTAAATATGTATTTAATTCATTAATAAGATTTTTAGCGGAATTATAGTAATTAGTTAAAAATTCATTAGTGTATTCAGCGTTTGAGTTAGAGTAATTTTTTATAAACAGATCAATATTAGTGTTGTTAACATCTTCGAATTCTTTTTTAAGAGAAGATTCGTTAATGTATGTTTTTAAATTTACAAGTAAATTTTTTAAAATCAGCAAATCATTATATGAAAGTGAAGGATTGTTTTTTAATATTGAGTCATTAATTATTTCTAAGTAATCAAGTGATAATTGTTGCGCTATTTTATAATCTTTGTTTTTTTCTCATTGATCTTTAGTGTTTTGGAACAATAGAAGGGCTTTGTTTTTGTTTTCTTGTGATAAAGCAAAATTTTTGCTTGTATTTTTAACTATTTCAAGTGTTTGATTAAAGTTTTGTTCAATGTTTAATTTTGTTTGATTTTTATCGTGAACACCAATAACAGCACCAAAAAGACTGGCTCCAATTACTGCTGTGGCCGATGTTGCACCTATTAAGATTTTTGTCGTTTTTTTCATAATTGTCCTTCTTGTTAGTGTAGTTTAAATTTAATGTCAAACACTTCTATTTGTTCTTTTAGTTTTGAAATGTCATAATATACAGTTCCACTTGATGTATTAGAATTTACATCTTTAGCTATAGGGCTATCAGTCATTAATGGACTTCCTCATGTTCATAAAAATCTATCAGCTTGATCTGTGCTGGCTGTAGCTACTCATTCTGTAAAAATTTGTCACTCTTCTTTATTGGAGTTTTGTGGCAACTCTTTAAGTTTTTTGATGGTTTCGTAGGTTTCATTTCCTGTATTAACCCCTCTTATTTGAAGAACAATTCCTTGTTCATCTTGTGAATAAGTTTCGCGATTGCTGTTTACAACAATTGGTTGAGGATCATTTATTTTAGTTGTATTAACACTGTTACTTAAGATTAATTGGTAGTTAAATAATGCGTATCTGTTTTTTCACTCTTGCTCATTTGTAGGAGAAACATTTTGCTTTTGCATTGGCACAAAAAGATTGATTATTATTTTGTAATTTAATGTTGAAAACCCATCACTAGAAGATTGCATTGGCATTCAATATATTTTATTTATAGGGTTATTTGAAGAATCTCTAATTGGAATATAAGCTTGACCGCCAAAGTTTATCACTGCATCATCTTTAAATTTAAGCTTAATTTTAAATTCTTTAGATGTTGAAAATCCTTGATCAGGATCATCAATATTTTTAGAAACATCTTCAATAAAGTAAGTTTGATTTAATGCGTTTAAGTGACCAAATGTGTATTTATTGTATGCAACAAGCATATTAGGGATAGTTGTAAATGCGTTAAATCCAGCATCGGTGTTATTAAAAATAACTTTTGTTTTCATTGTTTCTTGAGACTCAAAAAATTCTTTAGTTATTTTTGCTTCATCTTTAGTTTTAAATGTTACGAAAATATCAGGAAATTCAAGAGAGAAATTTTCTACGTCAGCAAAAACTGGATCAATATCACCTGGTCTAATATATTCGAATCTTAAATTCAATTTTGCTTTTTTAATTGATGTGTCAGTTTGGAAAAATGTCTCAATATATTTAGAGTCAGTCGCTTTTTTATATAAGTAAACTTTAACGTTATCTAAATTAAATAATTGTTGCGAATCTTGCTGTTTTAAAATACTAAACGTTTTAAATAGATCAAGAATTTCGTTTTGATTGTTTAATAAAACTTGATCATATTGAACATCATTTTTAACAAATTGAGTTTTAGATGTTTCTGAAAGAGCATTAACTTTTTCAACGAATTTTTCTGTTTGACTTGTATCTAAAGCGATTACATTTTCGTAAACGTTTAAATTTTGATCAGTTGTTTTTGTGTAAAGATAGTTGAATAATAATAATCTGTTTGATAGATTAGTTACTCATTCTTTCATTGTTACAGCTGATTTATACAATCTAATAGAATTTTGCAACATTGAATATATATTGTAATTTTGTTTAGCATCATCCAACATTTGGTTTGCGCGCTGTTTCACAGCTTGACCTTCTTGTGAAGTTGATTGATTATTATTTTCGTTTAAAACTTGGTAATCATCAATAAAATCTCTTAAAACAAAGTTAACTTGTGGATCGCTTGATGTACTTTTTGAAACTGTTTTTGTAAGCTTTTGATATTCAGAACGATTTGTAATATATTGAGTCGATACTTGTTTTAATGAATTATTAGCATCTTGTTCGCTACCGTAAACCAAAGCGACCAAATTGTTTATATTTAAATAAACTTTATCTATAAACTCAACATATTTATCTTTTTCTTGTTGGTTTTGAGTTTCTAACTGATTAATAACTTGTGAGTCGTTAAAATTAATATTTTCTTCATTTTCTTGGAAGCTTAATTCTTGAGTAAAATCACTAAATGTATTAACAAAAGAATCGATATTGCTTTTTATAACAGAATTCTCAGGCATTTTGTTAATTAAATAAATTAAGCTTGAACTATTGTCGTTAGAAGTTAAGGAATCTTTAAAGTCATTAAGTTGGAATTTTAAGTTTTGCAACCTTGGTTGAGTTTGATCTATTAGCGATTTGTAAGCTAATAATAAATTATTTGCATTGTTTTTTAATGTTGTAGCAATGTAAGTTTGGTAACTTTGCAATGTTTCTTCAGATATGTTATCAAGGTTGTTTATTGCATCGCTTATTTCTGAATTTGCTATTAATTCATTATTTTTGGCAATGGTTTCGTCGCTAACACCAGTTATTCTTTTTATTTCGTTAAATTTGGCGTTTTCAATTGTGTTGTTGCTGTTTTGGTAATAAAGTGCATAAGGTTTTAATTTATTAAAAGCGTAAATTAACTTTCTAGTTTCTCATTTAATTAAACTAGTTTTTTGTTCTTTGATTTTTTGTTTAGCCACAGATAAGCTATTTTGAATATTTTTAACAGCTTCAAGAGAATTTAATGAATCTAGTCTAATGTTATCAATAGCAAGTTTTTGGAAATTCTCCACAACAGGTGTAGAGCCTTGTGGGTATTTTGATTCAGGGTAATTAGTGTCAATATATTGTTTTAGAAGAATTGCGTCAGCTAATGTTTTACTTACTTGCTTAAATTTATCATCGATAATGTTTTGTATTGTTACATTGATGTTGTAAATATCTGTTAATTTAGTATTATCGATTTTTAAGTTTGTAGTTAAGTCTATTGAGGTGTTATCATCAATTGCAGTTTGTGTAAATTCTTTTAGCTTGTTAAATAATTCTCTAACTTCTTCATCTTCTGTATCAAGATAATTTTGATCAGGTATTCATGTTTTAGCTTTTGTAATCGCGTTATGCAACTCTAAACTTCTGTTAATTGTAGTTTTGACGCTAAATACACCATTTGAAGTTATAAATTTATTAAGATTTTGTTCAATAGATTGATTTGAGTCGACTAAATTTTCAATTGCTTGATCCAATATCGCAAGCAATTGATTTTTTTCGTTTTCACTCAAGTAAGCAGTCCCACTTATAACAGAATTTTCGAAAATGTTGGTATTTTGATAATCATTATCTAAACTTATTTTTATGATTTTTTGACGTTCTAGTGCTCATTGATAAAACAAATTAGTTTTATTTATTGACACTTGTGTTAAGTTAGTTTGTTCAATGATTTGAGCTAAAGAACTTAAAGTGTCCGAATCCACATTTTCAGATGAATTTATTAACAAGTATTTTTGCGCGTTTTCAATAATGCTATTTAATGTGTTATTTTGACTTTCAAATTGATCATTTTCTACATATATATTTCTTCGATCATTATCTTCGGATTTAGCTGTTTGAATCATTTGTGCGTATTCTTGATTTTTTTGTTTAGCGACACTAATAATGTCAGCTAATTGTTTTTGTGTATCTATAGAATTTTTAGCAACAATTACGTTATTTAAAGCCTTATTCAATTTTTCTAAGACATTTGTAGAATCGTCAAAAAAGTACATATTTTGTGGATCTAGATTTATAGAATAGTTAGAGTCAGTTATTAAATTCTTTTGAAGAGCAAAGTATTTTTTGTAGTTTTGAGATAAAAGATAATATTTTGAATTTTCGTCAGAATTGTTATTTTCTTGCGATAAGTCAGTGTCTACTTCTTTATAAATTTGAATTCATTTATTAATATCATCTTTTCTTGTTGTGTAAATTAACAATTGTTTTTGAAAATCTTCGTGTAATTTCTCACTTAAACTTAGAATTTCTTCAGATGTTGAATCGACATTTGGCACCGAAAGCATTACAATATCGGCTAAATTTTTAGCGTCAGCTTCAAAATTAAATGATACAGGTTCACCATTTTCTAAAATATCTGAATCAGATATAGTTTGAGCTTGAATTTCTTCAATTTTTTGTAAGCTTGTCATTTGACTTGCTATTAGTGTTTTAGATCTTTCGAGTAAAAGTTGCACAAGAATTAATGATTCGTTAGTTGGAATAATTTTAGGTTGTTGTAAATCACTAGGATTTTTACCTTGTAAAATTAATCTTTGTTTTTCAACAAAATCAATAAATCTTTGCTTATGCTCTTGTGGAATTAAACCACCATTTCCTAAAATGTAGTTAATAGGCCTTAAATTATCTAAAACATTTTCTAAAATAGCGTCTACTCTAGTAACTGTTTCTAATTTATCAAGTAAACTTTGAATTTCATCTTTTTTAGAAACTATTGTGTTGTAGTCAGTGTTTGTAAATAATTGACTAGCCTCATTTATTTTTTTGTTTATTTCGTCGATAATATTTTGCTGTGCTTCACTTACAGGGGTTGTAGAAGTTTCGACTCTTTCAATTCCTGCGTTAGCTTCATTAATTTG
Source organism: Mycoplasmopsis ciconiae (assembly GCF_036350065.1). Classification (NCBI taxonomy): domain Bacteria; kingdom Bacillati; phylum Mycoplasmatota; order Mycoplasmoidales; family Metamycoplasmataceae; genus Mycoplasmopsis; species Mycoplasmopsis ciconiae. The sequence continues at coordinate 25,882 of NZ_JAZDWZ010000006.1, forward strand.
ATTGATAAGTGCCTTTATTTGTGATTCGTTGTTAATAATTGATTGTAATTCTAAATCTATTTCATCAACTTTATTTTTGGAATCAGCGTTATTTAATTTGTCTTTTAATTTTTCTACTTCTGCCTTAATTTCTTCTGCAGCTTGTGGAGAGTTAGAAAAGGTATCGTCGATACTATCTAAATATCTTTGAATTACTTTCATTTCTTGATCTTTATATTTTTGTAGGTCACTAACATCTTTTCAAACTTGATCAAGATTCTTAGAAAGTTGTTCTATGTCAGAAGAGTTACTTTCATTAGTAGGTTTATTTTCTTTTAGGGCATTTGTGAGTTTTTCAACAATAATAAGATCATCTGAATATGTATTAATTCTTTCAAGCATCTGTCTTTGTTTTTGAGCTAATTTATTTAATTGAATCACTTCGTTTACATATTCGTTAACATCTATAACACTGTCGGTTTGGTTAGTTTTGGCTGTTATATCTTCAATTACTTTTTGAATATTGTCGTTTAATTCACTAGATAAGTCTAACGGCTGTATTTGTAAGTTATTTTGAGATGATTGTTTTGCTTTTTGTGCTTCATTATCAAATAAATCTTTTTTATATGCTAGCGAAATATTAAATAAAATATCCTCAAGATCTTTTTGATTTGTTGAATTTAAATCAGAAATGTTGTTGTATTGTTCACTTAATTTATCTAAATTAGGGGTAGGCTCAATTTCAGATAAAGTAGCTTGTTTATAAAGTTTTTCAAATGAACTTTCAATTTTTTCTTTTGTATTATCAAAAAGTTGTTGAACAGAATCTTTTTGATTTTTGGCGTTCTTTATTTGTTCTAAAATTTCAGATTTTAAAACTAAAAGAGACGACACGCTGTTATCATCTTTTGCTAAAGTTTCTTTGAATTCATTTATTTTTTCGTTATTTTTATCTAATATATCTTCAAAAATAGCTTTTTGTTGATCTTGTGTACTAAAGACTTGCTCAAGAATGTTTAATAATTTTTGATCTTCTATTCTTAAATCAGTATTACTTAATTCTTTTGCTAAATTTGTTATTTTATTTTGGATTTGGCCAACACTATCGCTTGGATCTATCAAATTATTTAAAATAACATCTTTAAGTTTCTCATAAGCGTTATCAGAATCAGCAGTACCTTCTATTTGTTGAAGTTTTTCTAAATTGTTTTTAATTTGTTGTGCTAAAGGGATTTCTTTAGTAAATTTTTGAATTAAATCCTTTATTTGCTCAATTGTTGATTTTGGGTTAGCACTTAAAAGTTCTTCTTTTAGATTATTTAAATTTTCGTAAGCATCTTTAGTATCTTTATAAGGAGAAGAATTAGGGAAATTATCTAGTGAAAAATTATTATACTTTTGTTGTTCTAGATTTAAAAGAGCTACATAATTTGCGTATTCTAATTTTTCCTTGGCATCAACTAATTTAGCTTCTAATTCACTAATTTTTTCGTTTGTTGGAAAGTTATTTGCGTTAATAGAAGAATATCAATTTAAAGTTTCTTCTAAAAGTGCGCTTGCGTTGTTTATTTCTTTTTCAGGAGTAAAATCTCCGTACTTTTGAGCTAAAACATTATTTAATGTTTGGGTCAAAATTTGCCGATTACTTTCTAAATTAGCTAAAAAAGGAATTTGATCATTAATAATTTCCATTTTAGCCTTGGCCTCATCTCTGGTTTGATTATCTAATTTATAGTTTTCGACAATATAATTTAAATCATCAAGTTGTTTTTGGATAACATCTTGTAAAACGTTTGAAGTTTTATTACCTTCTAGTAAGTTAGCAAAATTTCAAATATTATTTCTTGTTGCTATTCTATAAATATTTGAAGCGTCATATTTAGCTTTTTCTTTTTTGGTTTCTTGAACCAACTCACTTAAATTTTGATTTGTAGAATCAATATTATTGTTAATATCAGGATTGTTTAATTGATTATTAGCTTGATTAATTAAATTTTCTATAGTATTTATAGCATCTGAAAACACATTAGAAGACTCAGGATCATTATCAAAAGTATTTAAAAAATCTTTAGCATCTTTTACTGTTTTAGCTAAATTAGCTAAAGATTCAAGATTAGAATCAATAGTGTCTAATTTAGAGTTTAATTCATCAAATTTATTTTCTTTTTGTGAATAATTTATTTGAGGATCTTCGGCCACAGCTTTAAAAACTGCTTCGAGATTTTTAACTTTTTGAGTAATGTTGTTTTTAGTATTTTCATCAACATCAGAAAACAATTCATTTATTTTATTTATTATTGAATCTGATTTTTCGAAAAATAGATTTTTTTGAATATCTGATTTAGCTTGAGCTAAAGCAAAATTATATTGTTTAACTTTATCAAGTAATTCAACTCTAGTAGGATCATAAAAATCTACTAAATATTTTTTTGAAGACTCGTTTAATAAAGTTAAAAAACCTTTAGTATTTTTTTGTGTTTTAGGATTATCAATAAATTGTTGAGCCACTTGAATATCTTTTGCTAATTCTTGTTTTAATACCGCGATAAATTCATTTGATGATTGCTTCATCAATACTAATAATTCAGAATAAGAGTTTGAATTATTGGCATTAATTTGTTCAAGTATTTTTTTGTATTGATTTGTGAAATCACTTGAAAAATCAGATTTATGATCGCTTAGCTGCATTTTTAAAATATCTAAAGCAGTTAATATTTGTTTTGCAAATTTTAATAATGTTTGAAAATCGTTTTCTAATTTTTCCACTTTTTGGATATAGCTTAAATCAAAAGATAAATCAATCTCGTTTAATTTATTTTTAAATTCATCTAATTCATTTTTGGAAATGAAGTTTTGTTCTAATGAGTTATTTAGTTGTTGAACAAAATTATTAGCATAAATTAAATTGGTTTGTAAATTAGAAACTAAAAGCAACGAATTTAAAGGATCGTTTTTAAAATCTTCAAATTTAACGTTATTTAAAAATTCATTAACTTTATTTTTCAAAGTATCATCAACTTTTAAATTTTGAATTTCACTTATCTTGGTATTAAACTTTTCTTCAAATTTACTAATAGGTTCATTGATTAAAGCAAAGTCATTAGTTACTAATAAAACATAATCTTTTAAAATATTCAATTTTTCTAAATTGTTTGTTGCATTAACTTCATTTGTTAAATTGTTAATGGTCTTAATAGCAAAAGATACATCTGAATTATCCTTAGCTACAGGTATATTTTCAACAACTTTTTTTATTTTCTCTAAGCTTAAAATTATTTGATCTTTAACTTTTTGGTTTTGTTTATAGATGTTTTGTTCAATTTCAGAAGATAAATTATTTAATAATTTATTAAGCACAGAATCAAAAACATCTAAGTTGTCCCTAGATATAGTTGTTGATTTTTCGAGTGATTCGTACATATTATTAACTATGGCCAAAGCATCTAAAGAATATCCACTTTTAGAATAAATACTTAAATTTTTAGATATTGATTGTTTAATGTTTCAAATTTTTGTATAAATGTTTGAATATAAATCATTAGATTTATCTAAAACAGGTTGAATATCGGCGATAAATTTTTGTAGATTCTCAAATGTAGGATTATTAGCAAGATTTACTCTTGAATTTTTAGATAATTCTTTTGCCTGCAAGATATATTCGGGGTCTTTAATTTGATCTAAAAACCGTTGAATTTCTTCTTGCTTTTGTGAATCCGAACTTTTTAATTTATCTAAAAGTGATATTTTTGAAATTAAAAAATTAATATTTCTGTCTAATTCATAAGCATTTTGCACATCATTTTGTGTTTGTAAAATGCTTTGAGCATATTGATTTAAATTAAATGCTTCTTGCTTAAATTGTTGATCTATATCATTTATTTTTTCAGAAATTTCACTTAATTTTTGATTTGATAAATTTAATTTTTCGTAAATTGTATTATCAGGAATAGATACTTTTTTAGTAGTATTTGTGTTTAAGAAAGTAATAAAAGTTCCTAAACCGGCAGCTAGAATTGATGTACTAACAATTCCAATTGCTGCTATTTTTTTAGTTTTTCTATCCATTTTTCCTCCTTTTTTATAAGTAATTAATATTAATTACTATATAAATAAATACATGTGTAAATGATACAACTTGTTTTAATATTAAAAAGAAATTGAAAAGCTGTTTTTTCATAATTCGTAAAATTCCAAAAACGCAATATATCTGTAAAATAGGATAAAAAAACGCACTTTTATGTGCGCTTTAGGTAAGTATTTTATAAGGAAAACTAATATAAAATCCATTATTTTTGTAAAAAATAAATAATCTTTTTAAAAAAATAATGTTTTTAGAATCATCTGTATTATTAACATAATATATATGTCCATTAAGATAATTTCAAAAACATTCAAAGTAAATATTGTTATTTTTAAAGGCGGAAATTTTACTTAGATGTTCTTTGCAAACGAATCCTCCAGCTTCAAAACTAAATGAACAAACAAAGTGAGAATTACAAAAAACACACGAATTAATGTTTAAATTAAAACCGGATTTTTTCAAAAATTCCAGCAAAATAATTGTGTAAATGTAGTCAAATTTTTCGGCGTTTCATACTTTGATAAGCTTATCATAAATGTCAATTAAGTCATTTTCTCAAGAAAATTTTTTAAGAATATTTTGTAAATTTATTAAATGTTTTTTTTGTTCAATTGTGTCAGTTTCGAAGAAGTTTAAAGCCTTAACTTTTTTCATTTTTCCACTTAAATTCGTTAATTTTCCTTGATATTTAAAATACTCTACATTTACTAATGAACCTATAATGCAGTTATATTTGTTCTTAGAGTCGTTTTTGTTTAAACCTTGAGCAAAAAGTGAAAAAACTCCCTTTTTATCTAAAAAAGAGACGATAAATTCATTTTGCTTATATTCGAAAACATCAAGTAAAATCGCTTGTGTTAAAATTGTGGAATTTTGAGACACAATTGCTCCTAAAAAATGACAAAAATCGTGTAAAATAATAAATATTATTCATTTTAATATATTGTATTTTATTAATTATAATAAATCATTTTAAAATAGTGTAGAGGTTTTGGTATGGACTTAATGGATATCAAAAAAATTTTTTTATCTTCTTTAACAATGGCCCCTGGTGTTGCCAAGGTGCATCCTTGTTTTGTGGATTATTCAGAAAAAGAATCATCTGTTGAAGTTAATACAGACCAACAAATGTTAGATGCATTAATCGTTGAACGAGATAATAATGGATTCTCTTTAAAGTGCACTATTTCAATCATACATGGAGTAAATGCTAAAAATTTAATTAATGATATTCATAAATACTTAATGTTTAACCTTAAGAAAATTAATGTTAAACATTTTAGTTTAAGCGTTTACATCAAGGGAGTAATTTATGAATAGGGAAATTGATGGAATTATTTGATCGAAGGCATTAATTTCGGGTGCTAACAATTTAATAAATCAAAAAAACCGTATCGATGCTTTAAACGTTTTTCCTGTTCCTGATGGAGATACAGGAACTAATATGGCCTCAACTATTGAGGCGGCAATTGATTTTTTAAGTTCAAATCAAGAAAAAAACGTTGATTTTGTTTGTGACAACGTCGCAAGAAATATGCTTTTTGGTGCTAGAGGAAATTCAGGAGTTATTTTAAGTCAAATCTTTAGAGGTTTTGCCAATGGAGTAAACCAAAAAGATAAATTAAATGTTTCTGATTTGGGACAGTGTTTTTATGAAGCGTCTAAAAAAGCCTATAGCGCAGTTTTAAATCCTATTGAAGGAACAATTTTAACTGTTATTAGAGAAACAAGTGAAGAAATTAATAAATTTTTAAAAAGTAATTCTACCGTAGATGCTAAGCAATTCTTTCAAAAAGTAGTCGAATTTGCTCGTATAAGTTGTGATAACACACCTAATAAACTTAAAACACTTAGAGAAGTAGGTGTTACAGATAGTGGAGGTGAAGGATTATTTTTAATCTTTGAAGGTATTTTAAGTTATTTTGAAGATAAACCAATTGCGATCTCAAATGATAATTTAGCTTCAATTGATAAATTCGTTGCTCAAGATGAAGTTTTTGAAGGTGAATTTGGTTATTGTACAGAGTTTATAGTTGATTTATCAACTCCAGAAAAATTTAATCAGAATAAATTTCAATTAGGTGCTGAAAAATTAGCAACTAGCTTAGTTATAGTGCAAGACAAAAATATTTTAAAAGTTCACGGGCACACAATTAAACCAGGGACCTTTTTAAATTTTGCACAAAAATTTGGTGAATTTATGAAGATTAAGTCTGAAAACATGACACTTCAGGCGAACAATTCAAAAGCGGCGGCCCAAGAGCTAAAATCACAAAAAAATGAAAATGAAAAGAAAAATCCTTGCGGAATAATTTCATGTAATTTAGGTAGTGGTATTATTGAAAGAATGAAAGAATTTGAGTGCGATTACATCGTCGAAAGTGGTCAGACACAAAATCCTAGTGCGCAAGACTTAATAACAGCAATTAATAATGTTAATGCAGAAACAGTTTTTATATTACCTAATAACTCTAACATCTTATTAGTGTCGCAACAAGCTGCACAAGTTATTACTGACAAAAATGTAATTATTATTCCAACCAAAACACAGATTCAAGGTTTAAATGCAATTTTAAACTTTAATAAAGAAACAAGCGCTGAAGAAAATGCAGAAATTATGAACGAAGCTATTTTAGACGTAATCAGCGCAGAAATTACTCAAGCTGTTAGAACAACTAAAATTAATAATGTAGATATTAAAAAAGATGAATTCATCGGAATATTAAACAATAAAATTGTTACTTCACAAAAAACCTTTATTGATGCGACTAAAGAAGTTATTTCAATTATTTTAGATGACAATCCATCAAAAGAATTGTTATCACTTTATTATGGTGATTCAGCAAGCGAAACAGACGCAAATGAAATTTTAAGCTGAGTGCAAAATAATTACGATATCGAAGTAGAAATTTTTAACGGAAATCAACCAAACTATCACTTTTTAATCGGTGTTGAATAATTTGATAGTGAACGGAGAGATAATGAAACAATATCATTTAGCATTTGATGTAAACGGGAATGATAATGGGGTAAAAGCTGCTGTCAAAGCAGCTATTTATTTTTTACAAAAGAATAAGAATTTTAAAATAACACTTGTGGGTGATGAACAAGAAATCAAAAAATATTTACCCGAAGAACAAATTAGTCAAATTATGATTTTAAATAATCCTAATACAGTTAAAAGTGATGAAAATATAAAAGCAGCCATTAAAGTGGATTCTTCAATGAAAAGTGCAATAACAATGGTCAAAAATAAAGAGGCTGACGCTGTTTTAAGTAGTGGAGATAGCGCTAGTTATTTAGCTTTGTGTAATTTTGTTTTAAAAAGATTGGATAATGTTTCGCGTCCAGCTTTTATGCCTATTTTCCCTACGATTAAGGGCAAAAAGTTTTTATTATTAGATGTTGGGGCAAATTTAGAAGTTAAAAAAGAATTTTTAAAAGAATGAGCTTTAATATCAAATGAATACGCCAAAATCATTTTAAACATTGATCAACCTAAAATTGCTTTAGTTAATATAGGTACTGAAGAATATAAAGGGAACGAAGTAACAAAAGAGGCAAACTTAGAATTCAAAGAATTACCAAACATTAACTATATAGGTTTTGTTGAACCTCGTGATTTATTAAGATATATTTGTGATGTAGCAATAATTGATGGTTATGGCGGTAATATCCTTTTAAAATCTATAGAAGGAGCGATTTTAAGCTTTAAGGATATCATTAAAGAAAAGATTTCTGCCAAATTAATAAGAAAAATAGGTTATTTATTTATTAAGGGTGCTTTTAGAGATGTTTCGGAAACTTTAGACTATAGAAATGTCGGAAGTGCCTATGTTATAGGTGTAAATGGTTTAGCTATGAAGGCACACGGTTCAAGTGATTACCTATCTTTTTTAGGTGCTTTAAATCAAATTAAGTTAGCTTTAGAAAAAGATATTATGACTAAAGTAAATGAGGCAAGCAATGAAATTAACTAGAGCTAAAAATTTACAAGAATTTTTTCATTACAATTCAATAAAATACAAAAATATTGAATATTACATTATGGCTTTAACTCACACATCAATGAGCGCAAACAAAAAAACATCTAACACTTACGAGCGTGTAGAATTTTTAGGAGATTCAATTCTGCAGTTTCTTTCAAGTGAATACATATACAAAAAATATTCAAACTTAGATCAAGGAAGAATGACTTATTTAAGAAGCAACGCAGTAAGAACAGAAACCTTAAGTGATTTATCTCAAAGCCTTGGACTACCGCTTTTGATGAAAGCTAAAAGTGGTCAAATTGCTAGCGATGCTAAAAAATCACCTAAAGTACAGGCTGATTTGTTTGAGGCTATAAGTGGTGCTATTTATTTGGATTTAGGCATTGATGCAGTTAGAGATTTTTTTAGTCACACTGTTTTTGATTTAATTGATCATATTCACAACAAAAACAACAAAGATCCCAAATCACAACTACAAGAATATTTTCAAACTTTCAGTCGTCAAAATATTACTTATGAAGTTACTTTTGTTGATGAAAATACCTTTAGCGCAAAAGCGATACACGAAAAGAAAATTTATGGTCAAGGAAAAGGTAAAACTAAAAAACAAGCCGAAACTAACGCAGCTATTGATGCGCTAAAAAAATTAAATATTTAGTTTTTTAATTTTAGGAGAATAATGAAATTAATTAAAGTGGAAGCTCACGGTTTTAAATCTTTTGCTGATCCTATTACTTTAAAATTTGATGGTGGTGTTGCTGGAATTATTGGACCAAATGGTTCAGGTAAAAGTAACATAAATGACGCCATCAAGTGAGTTTTAGGAGAACAAAGTTATAAAGAATTAAGGGGTGATAACGTAAATGACGTTATTTTTGCCGGAAGTAAAACAACACCCGAAATGAATAAAGCTTCAGTAACATTAACTTTTGATAATCGTGAAAAATTGTCTAGTTATGATGAGGATTATGTTTCGATAACCCGTGAAGTAACTAGAGATAAGGGAAGTTCTTATTATATAAATGGCTTACCTTCAAGAATGAAAGAAATTAAAGCTTTGGCGATGGAAACAGGTATTGGTAAATCTAGTTTAGCTATCATTTCCCAAGGTACAGTTAGCGAAATTGCTGAGTCTAGCGACTTAGAAAGAAAGGCTATTTTTGAGGAAGCGGCAGGAGTTTCTAAATACAAATTCAAAAAAATAGAATCAGAGCGTAAATTAGAAAAAGTATCAGAAAATTTAAATATTTTAGATACAAAAGTCGTTGAACTTGAAAAGCAAGTGTTGCCATTAAGAAAACAAGCTGAAAAAGCAAAATTATATTTACAAAAGTCAGAAGTTTTAAAACAAATTGAAGTGGCGTTAATAGCGCACGAATTAACAGCGCTTAAAAGTGAATTTTCTACATTAGAAACAAAAATATCTGAAGTTGAAGAAACTAAAAATGACTATTTTACACGTATAAAAACATTAGAACACCAAATAAATGAAAAAATAAACTACAGAAGCGAATTAGAAAAATTCATTTCTAGATCTGCTGGTAAATTAAAAGGTGTTGAACAAAGAATTAATGATTTAAAGATAATTCAAGCAAAAATTAAAAATAAACAAGATTTAATTTTATCTGGAGAAATTAAAGTCGATATTTCTGAACAATTATCTGCTTTTAAAAATAAATTAGAAGAATTAAAATTCCAAATTAACTTTAATGATAACCAAATAAGTAAAATTAATGAGAAAATAGAAGAACTCAATTCAGCTACAAATACCTTAAATCAACAAATAAATAAAAGCGAAAATAATTTGAATCAATACAATAACAAAAGAATTCAAATTGAGGCTAAATTATCATATTTGCTTAAGCAAAAAAACGAAAAATCTAACTTAAATAAAGGCCCAAAAGCCATTTTAAAGAATATTTCGTTTTTCAAAGGTGTTAAAGGAATAGTTGCGGATTTAATTAGTGTTGATTCACAATATGCTAAATCTATCGAAGTTATCTTAGGGGCAACGCTGCAAAATGTTGTTACAGAAAAAAGTTCACAAGCGGTTGAATTGATTGAATGATTAAAATTAAATAATAATGGAAGAGCAACTTTTATTCCTTTAGAAAATATTAGTCCTAGATTAATTAGAGAAGATCATCTTTTAGCAGTTCAAACTCAAAAAGGTTTTATTAATACAGCTAATTATTTAGTTAAAACAAGCGCACAATTTAACATTTTAAAAGACTATCTTTTAGGTAATATTTTAGTTGTGGACAACATTAAAAACGCAAATGTTATTTCTAAGATTTTAGATAACAGATACACAATTGTGACTTTGGAAGGTGATTTAATAAGAAGCGGTGGAATTTTACAGGGTGGTCAAAATTATGATGATTCTGGCACATCTATTCTTAATTTAGATAATGAAATCAAAGAAATCGAATCCTTAATACCACAATTAAACGCAGTCTTAAATCAGTTAAATACAGAAATTCAAAGAAGTAAAACACAACGTCAAAGTTTATTTTTAGACATCAGCGCAAAAGAAAATGAGCGTTCTTTAATAACACAAAGAAACAAAGATTTAAAAAACCAATATATTGAAAATGAATTAAAACTTAAAAGTCTTAGTGCAGATGAAATAAAAATTGATGCAAAGGCTGATGATGGTTTTGAAGAGTTAGAAATATTGAATTCAGAACATAGAGAATTGTCAACTCAAATTAATATCAAGACATCAATGTATGATCAAGCTGTGGCGGATATAACTAGTTTACAGTTACAAAAAAATAATCTAGAATCTTCTTTAAACACTTTAAATAAAGAATATAACGATGATGTTTTAAGATTCCAAAAAAACAATATCAGTATTTCTAATTATGAACAACGTTTATTTAATCACTACAAAATAACACTTGATAACGCTGTGCAAAATTATAAATTAGATATCGAAGTTTCTTTAGCTAAGGAAAAAGTCGAAACTTTAAGAAACGAAATAGACAAATTAGGAAATGTTAATTTAGATAGTATTGAGCAACTTAAAGAAATAGAACAAAGATATAATCTCTTAAAAGAAAATCGTGATGAATTAAGTGAAGCTAAAGATACAATCGAATCCGCTATTGCCGAAATGGATAAAATAATTATTACTCGTTTAAGCAATATAGTTCACGATGTTAATATTGAATTTAATAATGTATTTCAAAGTATGTTTGGTGGGGGAAGTGCTTTAATTTATTTTGAAAACAAAAACGATATTTTAAATAGCGGAATTGGAATTCAAGCTCAACCACCAGGTAAAACAGTTAAAAACCTAAAATTATTTTCAGGTGGAGAAAAAAGCTTAATTGCCATTAGTTTATTGTTTGGTATTTTGAAAGCAAGACCGCTTCCTTTATGTGTTTTAGACGAAGTGGAAGCAGCTTTAGATGAAGCTAATGTTGTTAGATACGCAGAATATTTACAACAATTAAAGCCAAAAACACAATTTTTAGTTATAACTCACAGACACGGAACTATGTCAAGAATGGATAAACTTCTTGGTGCTACAATGCAAAAAAGAGGTGTAACTAGCTTTTTTAGCTTAGATATTGAAGAAGCCAAAAAAATGATTTCAAACTCTAAAAACACTCAATAATATCAATTTTATTTTTACAAAAAATATCATCTTTATATTTTAAGTTGATATTTTTTTATTTATTTTATTTGCCTTAAAATAACTAAAATATCTATAAAACAGGCGTTAAAAAATATTATAAAATGCGATACACTCGGCAAAGTTGTTATATAATAATTAAGCTAATTTTATAATAAATGAGCCACCAACAAAAATAAACGAAAGGAAAGGAAAAAATGCCAACAATTAATCAGTTAGTTACAAATGGACGTAGCTCAAAAATTAAAAAACAAAATGCGCCTGCATTAAGTTTAAGCTACAACTCATTAATTAAAAAAGCTAAAAAAATGGCTTCTCCATTCAAACGTGGAGTATGTACTCGTGTTGCTACAATGAAGCCTAAAAAACCTAACTCAGCGTTACGTAAATACGCTCGTGTTAAATTATCAAACGGAATGGAAGTTACAGCTTACATCCCTGGAGAAAAACACAACTTACAAGAACACTCTGTTGTTTTAATTCGTGGAGGTCGTGTTAAAGACTTACCTGGGGTTAGATACCACATCGTTCGTGGAACACAAGATGCTGCTGGAGTTAACAACCGTAAACAAGGTCGTAGCTTATACGGAGCAAAAAAACCTAAAGCTGCTTAATAGCAATTTATTTTAAAAATAATTAAATAAAGTCAAATTAAAAAAAATGAAAGGAGACATTTATGTCAAGAAAGAAAAGTGCGCCTATAAGAGAAGTACTTGCTGATCCAGTTTTTAACTCAGTATTAGTTACAAAATTAATCAACCAAATTATGCTTGATGGTAAAAAATCTGTTGCCCAAGATATTCTTTATTCAGCTTTTGAAATCGTTAAACAAAAAACTGAAAAAGACCCAATGGAAGTTTTCTTACAAGCTGTTGAAAACATCACACCTCAATTAGAAATCAGAACAAGAAGAATCGGGGGAACAAACTACCAAGTTCCTACTGAAGTTTCTCCACGTAGAAAACAAACTTTATCATTAAGATGATTAGTTCAATACTCACGTTTAAGAAACGAAAAAACAATGGACGTTCGTTTAGCTAACGAAATTATCGATGCATCAAACAAAACTGGTGGAGCTATCAAAAAACGTGAAGACACACACAAAATGGCTGAAGCTAACCGTGCCTTCGCTCACTTTAGATGATAATCTTATCTATTTATAAATAATTATGGCTAGAGAATTTGAATTAAAACAATACCGTAACATTGGTATTATGGCCCACATTGATGCAGGAAAAACAACAACTACAGAAAGAATTTTATTCCACACAGGAAAAATTCACAAAATTGGTGAAACACACGATGGAGCTAGTCAAATGGACTGAATGGCTCAAGAACAAGAACGTGGAATCACAATTACATCAGCTGCTACAACAGCTTTCTGAAAAGGTTTCAGAATTAACATTATCGATACACCAGGACACGTTGACTTTACAGTTGAAGTTGAACGTTCACTTCGTGTTTTAGATGGTGCTGTGGCAGTTTTAGATGCTCAATCAGGAGTTGAGCCTCAAACTGAAACAGTTTGAAGACAAGCAACAAACTATAAAGTTCCACGTATTGTTTACGTTAACAAAATGGATAAAGCTGGAGCTGACTTTGCTAAATCAGTTGAATCTGTTAAAACACGTTTAGGTGGAAATGCAGTTGCTATCCAATGACCTATCGGACAAGAATCTGATTTCAAAGGATTAGTAGATTTAGTTACAAGAAAAGCTTACACATATAATGGTGAAGCAGCAGAAGAAGAATTCGAAGTAGAAATTCCTGCTGATTTAGTTGACGTTGTTGAAATCAAACGTCAAGAATTATTAGAAGCTGTCGCAAACTTTGATGAAGAATTAATGATGTTATTATTAGATGGTGAAGAAGTTTCAATAGAAATGTTTAAAGAAGCTATCCGTAAAGCAACATTAACTTCACAATTCTTCCCAGTAGTTTGTGGAACATCATTTAAAAATAAAGGTGTTAAAAAGATGATCGATGCTGTTATCGACTACTTACCATCACCTTTAGATATTCCACCAATTAAAGCTCACTTAGGTGATGAAGTTGTTGATGTTTGTGCAACAGATGAAGGGGACTTTGCTGCTTTAGCATTTAAAGTTATGACTGACCCTTATGTTGGAACATTAACATTCTTCCGTGTTTACCGTGGTATTTTAGAAAAAGGTAGTTATGTATATAACTCAACTAAAGACCAAAAAGAACGTATCGGACGTATTTTACAAATGCACGCAAACAACCGTGTGGAAATTGATGAGTGTCGTGCTGGTGATATTGCTGCTGCTGTTGGATTAAAATCAACAACAACAGGAGATACATTAATTTCTGAAAAATCACCAAAAATCGTTTTAGAAAAAATGGTTTTCCCAGAACCAGTTATTTCTCAAGCTTTAGAACCAGAATCAAAAGCAGCAACTGAAAAATTATCATTAGGGTTACAAAAATTAGCTGCTGAGGATCCTACATTTAGAACTTACACAGATGAAGAAACAGGTCAAACAATTATTGCCGGAATGGGTGAATTACACTTAGACATTATTGTTGATCGTTTAAAACGTGAATTTGGTGTTCAAGCTAAAGTTGGAGCTCCACAAGTTTCATACCGTGAAACAATCACAAAAGAAGCTGAAGTGGAAGGAAAACACATTAAACAATCTGGAGGAAAAGGGCAATACGGACACGTATGAATTAAATTTGAACCTAACCCAGATGGTGGATTTGAATTCGTTGATAAAATTGTTGGTGGAAAAATTCCTAAAGAATACATCAAACCAATTCAAAAAGGTCTTGAAGAAAAAATGGCTGCTGGTATTTTAGCAGGTTACCCAATGATTGACGTTAAAGCTACATTATTTGATGGATCATACCACGACGTCGATTCTTCTGAAATGGCTTACAAAATAGCCGCTTCTAAAGCTTTAACAAAAGCTAAAGATGCAATTGGAACTGTTTTATTAGAACCTATTATGGACGTTGCTGTTGTTGTACCTAGTGATTACATCGGAGATGTTATTGGTGACTTATCACGTCGTAGAGGTCTTGTAAATGATCAAGAACAAAGAAACGACGGAGCTACAATCGTTAGAGCTGCTGTTCCTTTATCTGAAATGTTCGGTTACTCAACAGATTTACGTAGTATGACAAGTGGTCGTGGAACATATCAAATGCAATTTGATCACTACGAAAAAACACCTAAAAACATTGCTGACGAAATCATTAAACGTAGAAACATTCAATCAAAAGACGAAGATTAATAATTTAAAAATGGCTCATTAAATGAGTCATTTTTTAATTATTAGAAAATAGCCAAAGTCGCTGTTTTAATATGTTATTAGTTTATATTTTGTCAATTTAGAAAGTTTCCAAGTTGTTATGTAATGCCTAATCATCATAGTTAAAGATTATGCAAAATTCTCTGGATAAACAAAAAAGTTAATTAAAAAATCAAAGCCCTGAACAATAGAAGGTACTTTGATTTTAAATTTATAAAGATTTTTTAAAATTACATAACAACTTGGAAACTAATAAAATGCTAAAATAAGCTTTTTAATATTTAATTAGTTAATATTTTTATCTTTTTTTATTGTTTGAATTAAATCTTTTATCTGTTTTAATAATGGATTTAATTCTTCAACAATTAACATTTCTATTTTTGCGTTATATTCGGAATTATAAGTGTTAAAATATTTAAAAATATTTTGTAGTATCTCAATTTTTTGATCTTTGTTTTCAAATGTTTCAAAAACTTTTAAAGTTGTTTCATAGGCATTTTGGAAATTTTTGGCAAATAAATTATTAACATTGTAAAAATCTCCAAAAATATTAAATAGTGCGTGTTGATGACCTTTTTCGTCAGAAATTATATTATTATCTTCGTGCTCATGATCGTGATCATGATCATGTTCTTCTTCATTGAATTCACTTTTTTCTTTGTTATATTCTTGTAGATTAAAAACTAATTTATCTAAATCAGCGTTTAGCTTGTTAATTTGCTCTTGTCACTGTTCGTTAAAAACCGGTTTATCAGTATAAATTAAATCACTAAAATCCTTTAAAGAATCATAATTTCAATCTTTTAAAATTTCAATGTTGTGCTTATAAACGCTTAAGAGATTATTAAAAATAGTTTTATTAAATAGTGAAATTTGGCTCTTTTCTTGATCATTTAAATTTGCATTTAGCTGTTGATATAAACCGTGTAAACTTTCTTTTGCTGTAGTTGAACCATTTATATTGGTTCCTCAGAAATATTCTAAAGCATATGTTACACCATATGTGTTGGCATTTTTATTTTGTGATTGATAAACCGAAAAGTCTAAAAATTTAGTTTTTAATTCATTTAATTTTTCTTTTAACTGTTTATTAGTATTTACTACTAATGCACTCTCTTTTGTGTTGTCTTGTGAGCTTTGTGTAGTTTTAGTGCAACTTAAGGCCACAGAAGACAAAACTAAAGGACTTAAACATGCACTAAATAAAAGTGTTTTTTTATTTAATCATTTCATGTGCTTATTATATCACACTTTGGTAATATAGTTTAACACCTTATTTTTTAGACTTTATTGCAATTTTAATGAGAATTTACCATATTTTTCACATTTTTTAACAATGTTGTATAATTTCAAACATGAAAGTATTAGATAAAATTACACCATTAGAACAAGATTTTGCAAAGTGATATACAGACGTAGTTAAACAAGGTAATTTAATTGGTTATGGACCAGCAAAAGGAACATTAATTTTTAAACCAAATTCATATGGAATTTGAGAAAATATTCAAAAAAATTTAAATGAAATTTTCCAAACTAAAGGTATTCAAAACGTTTATTTACCATTATTAATTCCTGAATCATTATTCAATATCGAAAAGGAACATGTTAACGGTTTTAATCCAGAATTAGCAACAGTAACAAGAGTAGGTAATAGAGATCTTTCTGAAAAATTATTTATTAGACCTACTTCTGAAGTTTTATTTGCTGATTTATTTAAAAAATCAATAGTTTCTTACAAGGACTTACCAATCATTTACAACCAATGGGCAAACGTTGTAAGATGAGAAAAAACAACAAATCCTTTTTTAAGAAGTAGAGAATTTTTATGACAAGAAGGGCATACTTGTCACGCAGAAGCAACAGAAGCTAGAAAATTAACAAAAGAAATGATTAGAACATATGCTAAGTTTCTAAAAAAATATTTAGCTATACCTGTTGTTGTAGGTAAAAAAACACCTTATGAAAAATTTGCTGGAGCATGTTCAACATACACAATCGAAGCGATGATGAAAGATGGTAGAGCTTTACAAGCGGGAACCAGTCACTATCTAGCGCAAAACTTTTCTCGTCCTTACGAAATAACATTTAAAGATTCAAATAATGAACAAACATATGTTTACCAAACATCATGAGGTGTATCAACAAGATTAATAGGTGCAATCATTATGACTCACGGAGACAATAGAGGAATTATTATTCCACCTCGTGTGGCACCTGTTCAGGTCGATATTTTAGAGCTGTTTGCTGATAAATCTCCAAAAGTTAAGGAAGTTAGCGAATATATTCAAAAAAATATTTCTAAAAAATTCAGATTTAGAGTGGATAATAGTGACAAAACACCAGGATTTAAAGCTTCAAACAGTGAAATTCAAGGTGTTCCATTAAGAATCGAAATTGGTCCTAGAGATCTTGAAAATGATTTGGTAACTCTTGTAAGAAGAGATACACTTGAAAAAATTAGTGTTAAATATACTGAAGCTGTTAAATTAATTAAAAAACTTCTTGATGATATTCATGACAATTTATATAACCAAGCAAATGAAAGACTAGAAAAAAATACTGTTTGAGTCGAAGATTACGAAGAATTCAAAAAAGAGATAGCTAATGGTAAATTTGTTATAACTCCATTTTGTTGTTTAGATTATGCTGAAGAAAAAATTAAAGCAGAAACAGGGGCTACAACTAGATGTATCCCTTCTAAACTAAACAAACCACCTAAACGTGCTAAATGTATTGTGGACGAATGTAGAAACGAAACAAACAGATACGTAATTTTTGCTAAATCTTACTAATTAAAAAAGATTATTTTTTTTAAAATATTTTTTGAAAATTAAGCGATACAATCGCTTAATTTTTTATTAAGCTCTTGTTTATAAGCAAATAATGAAATAGAATTAAAGTGGGAGGATAATGAGTACAGATAAAACATATGCGCTAAAATGTAAAATGATTAAAGAAATTTTTAAGATCTATAACAATCAAAATAGGCTTAATAACATTATGGATTTTCAAAAAACATTGAGCATTGGATTATCTGCTGAAATGTGCAAATATACAGAACATTTTGCAACAAATAAAGAGATGCTTGATAAAGTCATGTCTCAATTAGATTCAAAACATTCATGAATCTTACAAAACATTTTTATTAAAAAAAATCAAAACCGTAAAAATTGGTATCAAGATTATTTTTCTAGAAGCACTTTTTTTAAATTAAAAAAAGAAGCGATAAACGAATTTATAAACTTATATTTTGTTGGTCAATTCCCTCAATCGTGTATATAATCTTGAAGACCATGTTTACAAGTTTAATCCATATCGGTTTAAAATAAAAAACCAAAACTTTGATAACTCTAATAAAAAAAGCGAGTGAATACGCTCTAAAGACATAAAAATTCAACTCATCAAAAATCACGATGACAATAAAGTTATTTTAGCTTTTTATGTTGATTTTAATTTAGATGTTCCTCTTTTGTGGCCTAAGGCGACACTCAAAATTAATGACCAAATAATTTTTGAGCACACTAAAATATCCAAAGGATTTTTTGCATTAGATAAAGATGTTTTAAATTTGGATTTTGAACATTTAAATTCTATTGAATTAACTTTATTTAACTACGATGATGTGTTTTCTAAAACCACTATATATAAGTCAGATTTAATAAATGACCCGCCACAAATTCAAACAGATAACACTTTTGTGGAATTAAAATACCCAGCAAGCTATGATTTTTGATTTACTAAAGAATCATTTAAATTGAACACACAATATTACAAAATAAACATAAATTTAAGAAATATTAACCAATTAAAAACTTCTGAAATTTTTGGTTATTCGATAACCAAAAAAACATTTGAATATTTAAGTCCAAAAAATCGTTACGATTTTGGTTTTCCTCAAACAACCAATAATGAATTAATCTTGCAAGATTCTCAAAAAAATGTCCCTTTAAAATTTGTTTATGCTAGCGAAATTGATCAAAACAATGTTGGTTTAATTAAAAATAATTTAAAGAGTCTGCATAGATTAATCAAAATTAAAGCGAATGATTATAATGGTAAAGAATTTGATGTGATTAACAATGTGATCAAATTTAAAAATATTATTAACACCAAAAAAACCTTGATTCTAAACTTAATATTGGATAACAAAAAAATACCCATAACTTTTAACTTATTAGTTAAAAAACACCGAGAAAATTTTAAAAAATTTAATATAAAAATAAAAACACTAACAAACCCTAAAAAATTAAATAAGTATGATTATTTGATTAAATTTGCTGATTTTAAGGACCTTTTATTAGCTGAAAATTTAGATATTTTAACCTTTGAAAAGTACATCAAAAAAGATGAAGAAAATATTGATGATTTTTAGTGTTGTCTTTTTAAGTGCTCTTGCTGCAGGTGGATTATATTTTCTCTACACGCAAATGTATCAAAAGCGACAAAAAAGCGATTCACCCCCAAAAACTGAAACACAATTACTAACAGAAAATAAAAGTGTATTCCCAAGTGTTGATGAAAGATATTTTCAAGATTTTTTAAAAAACAATGATTTTAATACCCAAGAAATTGACGAGAATATCATATCGGCACTAATACAAGATATCATTAGAAGAATAAATGCAAGCGGAGGTCAAATTGAGTTTTCATATCAGTATCAACCTGATTTTATAACTATTGATATGAAATACACAAACGAAAATGTCTCTGAGTTAAAAAGTTTCGAAATTTCTATTAATTCATTATAATTTAACCATGAATATACAAGAAGTAATAATTAAAAGTTTAGAAACTATGTCTAAGAAAAAAGTTTCTTTAGATGATACTTTAAGCTCACTTAAGTTAGATTCTTTTGATTTAGCAGAATTAGTTATCGAAGCAGAAGAGAAGTTTAATGTTGAAATTCCAGATGAAGAATTTAACGACATAAAAACTGTTAAAAATGTTGTAGAACTTTTTGAAAAATATATAAAAAATTAATTAACAAAAAACAAAAGTTAATATTTAGCGCTATAAAACAGCTATTTTAGCTGTTTTTCTAATCCTTAAAAATTTAGCAATTAAAGTGTTTAACTGCTAAAAAAGTGGTATAATTATAACAAGAATAAGGAGGTTGATATGAATGCAAGTTGAGAAGAAAACAAAAAACCACTTGAAAAATACGGTAGAGATCTTACTAAATTGGCTCGCGAAAATAAATTAGAGCCAGTAATTGGAAGAGATGAAGAAATTCGTAGAATGGTGAGAATTCTTAGCAGAAAAACAAAAAATAACCCTGTTTTAGTTGGGGAACCTGGAGTGGGTAAAACAGCAATTGTTGAAGGTTTAGCTCAAAAAATTGTTGAAAATCAAGTTCCTGAAAATTTAAAAAATGTTAGGTTAATTGAACTTGATTTACCAGCTTTAATAGCGGGTGCAAAATATCAAGGAGAATTTGAAGAAAGACTTAAAGCTGTATTAAAAGAAATTGAAGAAAATAACGGCGAAATAATAACATTTATTGACGAAATCCACATGCTTATAGGTACAGGAGCAGCTGGTGGTGGTGCGATGGATGCAGCCAATATTATTAAGCCTCTTATGGCTAGAGGTGGATTACACTTAATTGGTGCAACTACTTATGATGAATATAGAGAATATATCGAAAAAGACCCAGCTTTAGAAAGAAGGATGCAAAAAATCGATGTTTCTGAACCTTCGGTAGAAAACACAATTACAATTTTAAGAGGTATCAAAAAAAGATTAGAAACATATCACAAAGTAAAAATTGAAGATAGCGCTTTAATATCAGCTGCAGAATTATCAAACAGATATATTAGCGACAGATTTTTACCTGATAAGGCAATTGATTTAATTGATGAGGCAGCGGCAACAATTAAAACAGAAATAAATTTCCAACCTGAAAAATTAGAAAAAGCTAAACAAGAAAAAATTAAATTAGAAATGGAAAAAGCAGCTTTAAAATCTTCTAATGCGCCAAAAGAGCAAATAGAACAAATAAGAAGTAAAATTCAAAATAATAAAGATTTAATTGATGCTTTAGAAAAACAATGATCAAGCGAAAAAGAAAGATTACATCAATTAGCTGTTTATAACGAAGAAATTTCTAATTTAAATCATAAAATACTTTTTGCGCAAAACGAGGGGGATTTTGAAAAAGCTTCACGTTTAAAATACAATGATTTGCCTAAAGTTGAGAAAAAATTAAATGATCTAAAAGAATTGATTAATAATTCTAGTGATTCCTTAGTTAAAGATACAGTTAAACCTGATGATATAGCTCAAATTGTTTCTAAATGAACAAAAATACCTATTAATAAACTTTTAGAAGGTGAAAAAGATAAATTGTTTAAAATGGAAGATAATTTGAATCACGAAGTTATTGGCCAAAAACACGCAGTTGATGTCGTGTCTAAGGCTATTATAAGAACAAAAGCAAATATCAACGATCCAAATCGTCCATTAGCAAGCTTTTTATTTTTAGGTCCAACAGGTGTAGGTAAAACTGAATTAGCTAGAAAATTAGCTTATGAGCTCTTTGATAGCGAGAAAAAAATGATTCGTTTAGATATGTCTGAATATATGGAAAAACACACTGTAGCCAAAATAATTGGAGCTCCTCCGGGTTACGTTGGTTACAATGAAGGTAATTCATTAGCTGAAAGAATAAGAAAAAATCCATATACAATTTTATTATTAGACGAAATCGAAAAAGCTCATCCAGATGTTTTAAACGTTTTCTTACAGTTATTAGACAATGGTGGTATTACTGACAGCGTAGGTAAATTCATTAATTGTAAAAATATAATTGTAATTATGACATCTAATTTAGGAAGTAAGGAAATAATAGACTCTAAAAATAAAATATCAACAAATAAATTGAGAGACATTTTATTGAAATTCATGAAGCCTGAATTTATAAATAGAATTGATGAAATTGTTACTTTTAACCCATTAAACAAAGAGAATTTAGAAAAAATTATTTCTTTAGAATTAGATAAATTAAGACAGAGAGTTTTAAAAACATCTAAATTAAATATTGAATTTGACAAAAGTGTAATTAACCAAGTTATTTCAGAAGCTTATGATCCTGAATTTGGTGCAAGACCAATAAAAAGATATATTCAAAAACATGTTGAAAACTTTTTGGCTATTAACATATTAAAACAAAACTTTAATCCAGAAACAATAAACAAAATAGCCTATAAAAATGGAGAATACGTTATTAAATAGAAATTTAAAAAACTCGTATTAGCGCGAGTTTTTTTCACTAAAAAACACTAAATTTTTTAGCTAAAAAAATCTTGTTTTTTTTCTTGAATACTTTAAAATTAAAAAGCATAAATAACAGCGGTAAATTATTTTAGAAAATGAGTTTTTCAATTTTTGAATTTGTTAGTAGACTAGCTGCATGTCAAAAGCATTAAGAAAAAATCACTCTAAGAGGAATTTGCTTCCTTTATGCAGAAAGAGGAAAAAATGTCAAGATATACAGGACCAGTGTTCAAAAAATCACGTCGTTTAGGTTACTCAATCTTAGAAACAGGTAAAGAGTTTGCTAAAGGTAGAAAAAGAACTTACGCTCCAGGGCAACACGGTAACAAAAGAGTTAAATTAAGTGATTACGGATTACACTTATACGAAAAACAAAAAATTAAACACGTTTTTGGAATTAACGAAAAACAATTAAGAAGAACATACGTTAAAGCTTCTAAATTAAAAGGTGTTGCAGGGACAAACTTATTACAATTATTAGAAAGTCGTTTAGATAACTTAGTTTACAGAGCAGGATTTGCTGCTACACGTAGACAAGCTCGTCAATTAGTTAACCACGGACACTTTTTATTAGATGGTAAAAAAGCTGATATTCCTTCAATGATTGTTAAAGTTGGACAAACAGTTTCATTAAGAGAAAAATCTCTTAAAAACCCACAAGTTTTAGAAGCTGTTGAAAACAAAGAAGCTGCTGCATGATTAACAAGAAAAGACTTCACAGTTAAATACGATAGATTACCAGAACGTAACGAAGTGCATACAGAAATTAAAGATGCGTTAATCGTTGAGTTCTACGCTAAATAATAAGGAGTAATATATGAAAAAAGATATACACCCACAATATTTCACAGTTGAAGTTTCATGTTCAACATGTCAAAAAGCTTTCAAATTAGGTTCAACTAAAAAACACTTTACAGTAGACGTTTGTTCAGGATGTCACCCTGTTTACACAGGAAACAGAGCTCAAGTTAAAGCTACAGGAAGAATCGACAGATTCAACAGAAGATTACAAAAAAGTCAATCTAAATAATTATATTGATAGAAAAACATCACTTTTAAAGTGATGTTTTTGTTTTATTGGAAGTGGTTTGTGTAAAAAATGTTCCATAATGTTAAATTTATGGTATTTGATTGAATTATTAATAATAGTTCTATAATTATGCTTATTAATTAAAAATGAGGGAAAATGAAAAAACTAAAAAAACACTTAATAATCATAAGTTCAGGTGTTATTTCAATGTTACCAATGGTTATGAGTTCTTGCTCAAACATTCACAATTCATTAACAAAAACACCTAATACAGAATCAGATCAAAACGATATTGTTATAAACGACTCTTCTAGCGAATCAAAACACAAAAGTGATTCAGAACAATCGCCATCACAATCATCAACAAACTCAATAAGTGATACAACCAAAAATAACGATAATAATCCAGAAAATAATGAACAAGTAAACACACCTAGCAATGTTGAAGTTTCAAACTTAGAAAAAAATGAAACACAAGATAAAACAAATATAGATCAAAACACATCAGAAAATAATGATAAGCAAAATCAACCTATAGACAATGTAAGCGCTAATAAAGAAACAGATGAACAAAAAATAACTACACAAAAAGAAAATACTGATAACTTAGAATTAACTAGCGTTAATAATTCTGAAGCAGAAGAATCAACAAATAACAGCGAAAATAAAACAGATGATATTATAGTGACAGATCAACAAAAGTGAGAATACGACAATACAAAAAATTTATTTGTTCTTATTGATTCGCTTAATTCTTTGCAAGAGTTAAAACAACTAGCCAATGAATTACTTAAAGGTTACGATAACGCTTTTGCCAGAAGAATTGATTGAAAAACTTTTTTCGTTAATCCTAAAAGAAAAGAATTGGGGAATTTAATCAATAATTCTGAATTATTAATTCAAGATTTTAAAGAGTTATTAAAACAGATAATTTCTTCATTAAATCAGGAAGGGACATTAATTATTTACGCTTTTGGAGAAACCCAACAACAAGATTTAAATTCGCTGATGGAGAAAATACTTGTACAACTTTCTCAACAAAACCAATCTAAAGTTATTTATTTTGTTACAGATGAATTAAATTCGCGCGAAAATAGTCAGTTTGTGGATAAACTTCAAGATTTTGTAACAAATAATTATTATCTAATTCCTAATATTTCTTTAACTAACAAAGGTGAGTTATCGATGTTTCAAAATCCTGATTCTTTTGTTTCTGAATTAAGGGTAACAACTAATAATTTTGTTAATGACGACATTAAAAAAGCTTATTCTAATTTGATGAAACAGATAATTTCTTTAATCGATAAAAATATGTCTGTAGAGGAAAAAGTGTTTCTTGTTACTAGGTATATAACAGATTATGTAGTTTATAAGATAGAACTAGAGAATAATCAAAGCGAAGGTCAAGAAACTAATCTACATACGGCTTTAAAAAACTTTGAAGCAGTATGTAAAGAATATGTTGATTTGTCAGCGATGGCGTTTTCACTATTAAACATTAAATTTGTTGTTCAAACAGGAGAACAACACACTTGATTAATGGTCCAAAATAATAATGGTGAGTTTGCATATGTAGATCCAACTCACATGGAAAGTAGATACAAAGACTTGTTCAGAGTGTTTTTTGATACCAAAGGTTCAACTGCTTCAGGTTTAGATTCTTCTAATATTAAAGGTGTTTTATTTGCTCACAAAGTACCTTTAATTAAAGAAGATAGACCGTTTTTACAAAGTATTTATAAAAATTCAGATCCAATGATAAGCGAAAATCAATATAATCAAACATTCATCAAAAAAATTGTTGATATATATGAAAAACATAATTTATATGACATTGTTGACCCAAATAATGTAAATATATCAGCTATGATGTACTGGCAAGGACATGTCTATTTTGTTGAACAAAACATGATGAAACGCTTTTCAATTCAAGACAAACAAATTAATGATTATGATCTTTTCAATAATTTATCAACAACACAAAATATTTTTGTAGAAAATAGAGCAATTAATTACCTAAACGAAATTTACTTTATCGGAAACAAAAACGATAACAAATATATCTATCAATACAACTTAAGTGATAATACTTTAAAACAATTAAAACAAATATCTTCCGACATCAGTGACTTTAAGTTACATATTAATGCTTTAAACAACACAATAGATTTTTACTTATATGATTATAAAACACGCAAATTTACAAAAGATTTATCAATTGATTTAACTTATAATCTAAGTCGAAATCAATCTTACAAAACACTTAAAAATTTCGCTAATTTCATCATGAACTTAGATTTGTTATCTAATGAACAAGCCAATAATTTAGTCAAAATATTAAGAGAAGACAATTCGCATAAATTAATTGATTTTCTAAACCAAAACACTAAATTTAATTAATTATTTAGATTAATTTAAACAAAAAAGCCACTTTTATTCTAAAGTGGCTTTTAATATTAAGGTTGATTAGAATTTTGAGGTTGCTCAGGATTATCTGAAGATTGTTTTTCATTTTGTGTCGATTCGTTAGTTGGTTCATTTAAGTTCGAATCATCAGAGTTGTCTTCGTTTATACCTGGATTTTGTTCGTTGTGAGCATTTTCTTTTTCTTTATCTTTTATATAGTTAAGAAAATCGCTATATTTAAAGATGACTTCTTTTTTAATGACTCACTTAAATAACTGATTTAAATTGTGTGGAATAATATTTATACTCAATGTGACTTGATCTTTTTCTTTGTTAATATTTATTTCATCATAAACAAGATGGTAGTTATTTAAAAATTCTTCTTTTTGTGGTGAAGTAATTTCTAAATATTCGTTTGCTCATGCCGTAGCTTGTTTAGGATCTGTAGGAATTAAAATTTCGTTTTTATCTTTTTTGGTCGAAAATTCTAATTGATTAAATTCGTTTAGAGCTGTATAATAAGCCTCAATGTCAATTTCAGCTTCAAAAACTTTTGGTTTATTATCAGCGTCTTTGTAGAGATTAACATTGGTTGTAGATCTTAAATTGTCTTTTGTTGCTGAATAAACTTTCGACATAAGTTGGTAATTTAAATAAAATTTATTATCTTTAAATTTAAGTTCAACGTTTTTAAAATCAACGTCAACGTTATTATTGTGAGTTTTTAAAGGATCTTTAGTTAAGGTAAAAGCAAATGATGAGGAAACAAATTCTTGCAGAAGCTGTTGATCATTTTCTAATGAATTAAATTTTTCAATAAAGTTTTGGTAAGTAGAAATATCTTTAGGAGGAATAAAAGATATTTTTTCAAGTGTGGAAGAATTTAAATATTTATTTTCAGAAACTTTTTTAAAACCTGATAATTCGTATACATTTGAAAAAGTTACTTCTTTTTGTGGATTATCAGATTTTCTTATTAACTTAACTTCTATTAGCAATTTTCCATCAATATCATTTGCAAAAGAGTTTGTAACAATGTCATAATTAGGTAAAAAGAAGTTAAGAGGGGTTAAATTATCTGTTTTAAGAATGAATTTTTTATTTTTTATACCAGAGATACCAATGTTTTTTTCTATAAATTGCGAATTTCAATAACTACTTACTTGATCAAAAGGTATTAAATTTCTTATTAAAGGTTCGAGCGAATTTACAAATTCCCCTGCAAAATAGTTACTTATATCAATTTGCTCAGGATTTGAGTGCAATTTAAAATCACTTAAAGATAAATTGTTTTTATAGTCAATAATTGAAGATTCTTTTAAGGAATTTGAAGAACCATTATATTGTTCATTTTTTGTCAGTTTTGGCGCATTTAAGAAATAATTAACTCCAGCAGCTGTAACAAAAGCTGCAGAAGCTACTAATGCTGAAGAATAATAAAATAATTTTTTGTTAAATCTAATTTTCATATTCAACCTCTTTTTCAAACAATGAATCAATATGATTTCTTAAATTATCAATGTTTATATTTTTTTCTGAACTTACCATAAAATAAGAAGCTTGGACATTTTGTGAATCAATCTTAAATTGTTTAATCATTTTCGCTTTTTCTTTTTGGTTTAGCTTATCGATTTTTGTGTAAACGATGGTTAAAGGTAAATTTATTTGTTTAAGAAATTCTAAAATTTGTCAATCTATTTTTGTGATTCCTGTTCTAGAATCTATTAATAATACAATATCACTAAGTCTAGGGTTATTAAGTAAATAAAACTCAATCATCTTAAACATTTTTTCTAACTGTTTTTTAGATAACTTTGCATATCCATAACCAGGTAGATCAACAAAAACATGACCTTTTTCATTCCCAAAATAATTTAATAATTGAGTTCTACCAGGTGTTTTACTTACTCTGGCTAATTTATCATTTTTAACTAAAGCGTTAATTAAGCTGCTTTTACCTACATTACTTCTTCCTCAGAAACATATTTCGTTACTAGGGTGTTGATATCAATCTTCGCTTGAAGTAGAACTTTTGATAAACTTATACATTTTCTAATTTCTCCTTATGCCTTAATAGTGTTGATGAAAATTCAATGTAATCATAATCTGGTATTATCAAAACAGTTTCTAAGTCAGGGTTTAATGTTTTGTTTCCTGCAGCTAATTCTAATTCATAGTTAAAATCTTTTATATTTCTAGCGCTTCTAATTAAAAAATTTACTTTTAAGTCTTTGGCGATATCAGCCATGAAGCGATTAGAGTTTCTTAAAATTGTAATATTAGGAATATCTTTTGTTTTTTCTTTAACTTGTTCAAATCTTTTTTCTAAGTTAGTTTGCGTGTCTTTATCTGGATTTATAGAAACAACAACATAAACATGATCAAAAAGTTTTAGTGCTTTTTTTAAAACCTGAACATGGCCTTCGTGCATAGGGTCAAAAGAACCAGGGTAAATTGCTTTTTTATTCATATAATTTTATAGCATCTTTTGCTATGACTAACTCTTCATTAGTTCTAATTACATAAACGGGAATTTCACTATCTTCAGTTGAAATTAGTTCGTATTCACCAATTGGACCGAAGTTTTTATTTGAATCTAATTTAACATTAGCAAAATTAATATTGTTAATTATTTGTTCTCTAATTTTTGGACTATTTTCACCGATTCCTGCAGTAAATACAATAGCTTCAACTTTAGGACCAATTTTATTAGCGTACATAGCGATATAATCAACAACTTTATTAGCAAATAATTCAAAGGCTAATTTAGCCTGTAAATTTCCATTTTCTTTTGCGTCGATAATGTCACGCATGTCGCTACTTAAATTATTTGAAACACCCATTAATCCACTTTTTTTGTTTAAGATGTTTGTGAATTCATCGATGTTAATGTCCATTTGTTTCATTAAAAATTGGTGAATAGAAGGATCGATATCACCGCTTCTAGTACCCATCATAATACCTGCAAGAGGAGTTAATCCCATTGATGTATCAAATGATTTAGAATCTTTAACAGCACATAAACTACCACCATTACCAAGGTGACAATTCACAAATGTAACTTTATCTTTTTTAAGGATTTCTTGTAATTTTAAAGTTATATAACGGTGACTAATTCCATGAGCACCATATTTTTTAACACCATATTTTTGAGTTAATTCATATGGTATTGCATATGTGTGATTTACTTGATTGATGCTTGTGTGAAATGCTGTATCAAAGTTTGCACTTAATTTAGCGTTAGGCATAGCTTTTTTAAACGCTTTCATAGCTGCAATTGCTCCTGGATTATGTAATGGAGCGTAAATTGAAACTTGATCAATTAATGCTATTTCTTTTTCTGTAATTTTACTTGCTTTATCAAAGTATGGACCACCTTGAACAACTCTAAATCCAATATTTGAAATCTCATCTGCATTTTCAACAAGTTTTAATTCTTTCATCATTTTTAAAACTTCTTCAACAGCAACTTCAAAATTTGGAAGAGGTAATTCTTTTTCGTATTTTTTATCAAATTTAATACTCAAGTTTCCCATTGGTAGAGTAATTCTCTCAGCTAAACCGCTAGCTATAACTTTTAAAGTTTCTTTTTCAAATAATGTTAGTTTAATTGAACTGCTACCTGCATTTATAACTAAAACTTTTTGAGTCATTTTTTATTTTTCTCCTTCACTTTGTAAAACAGTTATTAAAACAGTATTAACAACATCGTCAACTGTACTTCCTCTTGAAAGGTCATTTACAGGCATTTTTGCACCTACAACAATAGGACCAATAGCTCCATAACCACCTAAACGTTGCACAAGTTTGTATCCAATATTACCAGCTCCTAAATCTGGGAAAATTAAAACATTTGCTTTTTCTTCGAAGTATTCTCTTTTGTATTTAGCTTTTCTAATTTCAAAATCAAGTGCTGCATCTAATTGAATTTCACCAATAGCTTTTGTTGCTTTGTAATTTTGATTGAATAAATCAGTTGCTTCTCTAACCATAACTGATTCATCTGTTTTAGCTGATCCGTCAGTTGAAAAACTTAAAAAAGCCACTCTAGGATCAAATCCCATTTGTGCTGCGAAAGTAGCTGCATTGATCCCAATATCACTTAATTGTTCTTTGTTTGGTTTTGGATTTACACTAATATCTGAAAAAATTAATGTATCTTCATCTTTGTGCATAATCATTACACTTGAAATTGTCTTGATTCCTGGCTTAGGACCTATAACCTTAAAAGCAGCTCTTAAAATGTCTGCTGTTGGGTAATTTAGTCCACCCACAACACCATCAGCTTTACCCATTGCTAGTAACATCATTGCATAAAAAGGTCTAGTTTTTAAAACACTTCTTGCTTGTTCTTCTGTCTCTTTACCTTTACGTAATTCAACATATTTTGTAACCATTTTTTCGATTAATTCTTTATCTGAAAATATATTTTCGAAATTTAATCCACATTCACAATTTTTGTCTTCTTCAACTAATAAAGTTAATTCGATATTTTTAAATTTAGCTAACTCTTTAGCCGCTTCAATCATTCTCTTATCGTCACCGTCAATTAAAACAATTTTTTTTGTTTTATTAATTGCATTTACTTGATTGACAATTTTATCTGTAAATTTCATTTTTCCTCCATGATTTACTTAAAATTTAATCTTATAAATTTTACATTATTATTCTTTTGCAAACTAAATAAATATATTTTAATATATTAAAATAGATTTATAAATGTGCATATTCATTGTTTATCATTAAAAAAACTAAGCTTTTTATCCTAAGCTTAGTTTTTTTAATCTAGATACGAACTCATTGTTATTAATGAAAGTGGATAGTAGATTGCGTAGCAATCATAAATTATGTCTGAGTATATTTTTTTAACGATTTTTTGTTCATTGTAAATAAAAGGTGTCGCATAATTTAATTCCAAAACGCCAGCGTTAGAATTGACAAAGATTAAGCATGAATTTGGGGTTACAAGAAATTTGTCAATATTGTATAAAAAACCATTTTTATCTTTTATTCTTTTTAAGGCGTTCTCCATATACAAAGGAGTAGCTATCATTCTGAATTTAACTGGATCTTCAGCTAGAGGTCTAAAAATTTTATTAAAATCAGGATTTTCAGTAAGTGAGTAATTATCTTTTTTAAAAAGTGACGAACCACCGCTAAAAAATCTAAATGTTGTTTTTGATCTTTCTTTTAAGGTTGTTGTATCCAAATACATTACAGTATAGTTTTTTTCGTACTTTACGCGATTATTTTTAACATGTCTATATCATACATATGTACAATTTGTAACAAACAATGGATATTTTTGGTAAACTCCAATAAAATGAGTTTTTTTGATACTTTGAATGCGTGCGTCAGAAGGAACTGAAGAAGGTTTGTTAGCCATTAAAAATGAAGCTGTCATATCAAATGTATAAGTATAATTTTTTTGTAATTCTTCTTGATTTAAGTATTCTAATTCACCTAAAGCTTCAAAAGCTTTTTTATAGTAATTAAGTATTTTTTGTCCATCAGCTACTTTTTGATTGATAGTTTTTTTATTTTTATTCGAAATAAAAAAACAAGTAATTAAAAAAAATAAATTTGCCACAAAAAGTGACCCTACAACTCCAAGTATTCAAATATTTTGGTTTAAAAAACCTACAAAAGAAATTACAAAAAGCACAAAAAATAATAATGATGATATAACAAGAAACAAATTAGCCTTTTTCTGAAACGGTGTTAGTGATTTTATGGCCGATGATACGTCAGCTTGAATACTTTCATATATTTCATTGCTTACGTTATTTTCAAAAACTTCAAATTTTGTATAATCTGTAACTTTTCTCATTTTTCTCCTAAATAAAAAAAGCAAAGTTATTTTTACTTTGCTAACTTATTCTAGTTATCCATTGATAACTTAACATCTTCTTTTTGTTTTGTGCTTGCTATATATAAAGCAGCTGTCTCAAGGTTTTTTTGTGCAGCTACTACATTTTTAGGAAACACAAATAAATCAGAATTATATTCATTAACAATTCTATTATATAAACGTCTTGAAGCAGCTATCTCTCTTTCGATGTATGCTGATTCTTCTGATAATTCAATAAACATTTTATCAGCTTTTAATTCTGGATAGTTTTCACTAACGGCAATTAAACGACCAAAAATACTATTATTAAGTTTATCAAGATCGTTTCTTGCTTCGATTTTACTTTCGTAATAAAGATTAGAAACCATTGAACGCATTTTAGTAACATCTTCTAAAACGGATTTTTCATATTTTATATAGCTTTTTGTAGCGTCAAACATTTTTGTCAATGTTTCACTTCTTTTTGTTAGTTGAATATCGATATTACTTGCAGCTTCATTAATTTGGTTTTGTTGTCTATTAAATTTATTTGATGTTGAAATGTATCAAAATATTGGGATAATAAGAATAAATGAAATAAAAACAATAATTTTAGCGGCTGTAGAAGCTTGCGCTTTAATTATTCTGTTATCAACACTGGGATTAAAACCTTCTGGGTGATTATTTTCTCTATTATTAAATAAATTTGACATTTTTATCCTTATTTAGCGTTTCTCATTGAACGCATAATTTGTTTGATTTGTGTTTCGCTAGCTTTTCTTCCCATTTGGTTAAACATAACACGAATTTGTTTTTCTGTAATTGGTGGATTTTCACGAATTTGTTTTTCAAACATTCTTTTTGTTAAGAAAAATACCAATATACCTGTTATTAAGGCGATCCCGATAACTAAAGCAATTATCATACCTACAAATGCACCTGTTGATAATGTAACACCCATAATACCTCCTTTTTGTATCATTTTTAACAGTAATAAAATTATATTATTTTTTTAATTTATTTTAAGCGCCATTTTATGTGCTATAAAAGCAACAAAAACTATTATTTGTATTCAATTTTTTGGTATTCTTTTGGTGACATTTTTTTAATGAATTCAACTAATAAATCACCTGAATTCATTAGATCACTAACTGAACAAACCCCAATAGGTGAGTGTAAATATCTTTGTGGTAAACTAATGGTTAAAGTAGCTGCTCCACCCTTAGCAAACTGTAGTTCAGCTGCATCAGTTCCACCTCCGGCAGCAACAAATTTATAAGCAGGTATTTCTTTTTCTTTGGCTAAATCATAAATGTATGAAACTAGTTTATAGTCCATCATTGTTCCACCATCATGCACTCTTAATGCTGCCCCTGCGAATAGTTTTGTAGTACCAGGTATAACGCCAATTGTATCGTGACTACTTGTGGTATCAAGAGCTATAGCTATATCAGGATTGATAATGCTTACACTGGTAGCCGCTCCTCTAGTTCCAACTTCCTCTTGAACTGTACCAACTAAATACAAATCAACTTCTAAATCTAAATTTGCCACTTTAGCTGCTATATAGTCTAATACGGTAACACCGGCTCTATTATCCATGGCCTTTCCAGCAACTAAGTCTTCGTTAGCAAAATTAACAAATTCTCCGCTAAGATAAACTCTATCACCTATTTCGACACCAAATTCAATCGCTTCTTTATCGCTAGTAAAACCAAAATCAGCATATAAATCATTATTTGTTAGAGCTTTAGATACTTTTTCAGATTCCATTATATGTATTGAAGTGTGACCAAAAACACCTTCAAAAGATTTGTTGTCTTTGTTAGTTACTAATTTAGCTTTTGTACCGACAACGACAGTGGCTCAAATACCACCAACAGGACTTAAAAGTAATTGACCACTCTTGTCAATTCTTCTAACCAAATATCCAATCTCATCCATATGTGCAGCGATCATTAATTTAGGAGCATCTGGATTTTTAGATTTTTTATGAATAATTAAGCTACCTAATTTATCTCTAGAATATTCGAAATTAGGGTTTTGGGTATTTTGTTTTAATTTTTGAACAACTGGTTCTTCATACCTAGACATAGCTTCGAGTGCCATGTATTGTTTTAATCTTTCTTTGAATTCTTTTTTGTTCATGTTACCTCATTTTCTTATTTTCAAATTTTTTGAAAATATAATCAATTTCTTCTTCATCGATTTGATCAGAACACTCATCATAAATAAATTTATTATTTATTTTTTTAGTTACAAAATATGCTCCGCCATTGTTTAGAAGAGTTCAATTAAAATTAAACTTTTCTACTTGATCTTCGACAACGTATTTTAAAGCACCTGTACCAATTCCTGTTATAAAAGTAATAGAATCTACCTTGTCATTTTCCAAGTCAAATAAATTATTTACAATAATTATACTTGCTTCCTCAGTTAATAGACCGTGCAGATCAACCGTTCTAGACATTATTGAATTTTTACTCCTGCGTTTTGCATCAATTTTAGTGCTAAATCATGAAAAACTTCTTGCGGGTGTGATTCTGAATCGAATGTAGCAGTACAATCTTTTAGGACTGTAATTTCTTGCTCAGAGTTTATTTTGTTAAAAAACGTTTTTAATGTTAAAACAAATTGTAAAACACATATATCTGTACAGCATCCTACGACACTTATAGATTTATATTTAGAAAGATCATTTAAAGGAATATCAAAAAAAGCGTTTGTCGTATTTTTGTAATATATTTTAGCATCAGAAGCAAAAGGTTGAAGTTCTTCTACAATTTCTGATTCATATGTATTTTTTAAACAATGAATAGGATATTGCTGCATTTCTAAATCGCTTTCTGAATGAGCGTCATTAACAAACAAAATATCTTCATCAGCATCTAGTTTTTCTAGATGATTTTTTATATTTGGGATTATTTTTTGTATATGAGAACTTTTTAAGTTACCTGTTTTTGTAAAACCATTTAACATATCGATTACAATAGTAGCTTTAGACATTATTTTTGACACCTTTCACAGTATGTTGTACCTCTACCGTTTAACTTTGCTTTAGTTAATTTTTCTCCACAATTAAAACATGGTTTGTTAGCTCTGCCATAAACTTTTAAGTAGTTTTGATATGTTCCGCTTTTAGAGTTAACAGATGTATAAGTATTAACGCTACTTCCACCTTTTGATATGCTATCTTGCATAATTGAAGACGCATTTTTAACTATCATTTGTATTTGGTCTTTAGTAATTGAATCTGAACTTCTAAAAGGATTTATTTTACTTGCGTGTAATACTTCATCACAGTAAATGTTACCCAATCCTAAAATTATATTTTGATCTAACAAAGCACTTTTAATAGGTATTCTTTTTTTCTGTGTTTTATTGTAAATTTCTTCTACATCTATATCTCAAGGCAATTTAGCTAATTTTTTTATAGGTTTGGCTAAGTACACATCACCCTCAAACGCTTCAAGAGTACCAAATCTTCTTGTATCGTTATAGATTAAAACATCACCATTATCTAAGTAAAAATAAACCAAATCATGTTTTCTGTTTCTGTAGTTATCATTTAATTGTTCCAAAGATTCAATAAAGTATTTACCTTCCATTCTTAAATGACTAATAATATTAATATTTTTCTCTAGTTCAAAAATGATAAATTTTCCTATGTTATACACTTTTAAAATCTTTTTATCAATAACTTTATTATTAAAAGAATCCAAAGAATCATTTTGGATTATTTTATTTGTTTCATAATTAATTTTTGCTATATATCTGTGTTTCAAAGACTCATTTAAAGCCCTCGAAACGACTGTGACTTCTGGAAATTCTGGCATGAAAATATTATAAACCACATTTAATAATAAATTATTAAATGAATAAAAAAATCACCATAACAATGGTGAATAAAAATGTGCGAATTAGATGAAAAAGATTTACTCATTCTAACATAATTTAAATAAAATATGCGGAACCATATAAAAAAACTAGAACAACTAAAAAAATAATAAAAGAAAGTGGATTGCGCGTTATTAACAAAATTATCTTTGTTATCAAATAGATGAATTTATGTAATCGCACATTTTTTGGGTTTAAAAAATCACTTAGGATGAATATACATCCAAAATAATTATAAGTAAATTAAAATACTTTTGCGAATATTAGTAAAAATGGTAAAAAAATGGAAACATATACGATTCCATTATTCATTAAAATTAATAAGTTTTATATTATTTAACTCTTTGTTAATTGAGTTTATTTCTAAGAAAACAGCATTAAATTGACATTTATTAGGTGAAACCTTAAATTTAACCTTTGAGTCATATCTGATTTTTTCATAAACTTCTTTAAAATTAGCACCAATAGCTGAATTTCTAGGACCTGTCATCCCAGCATCAGTAACATATAAAGTATGATTATCTAATTTTTTAGCGTCATTAGTCTGAACATGTGTGTGAGTCCCGCAAATTGCATCAACTTTCGAGTCTAAATAAATACCTAAAACATTTTTTTCACTTGTGGTTTCAGCATGAAAGTCAACAAAATGAAAATCAGTTTTTTCACTATACTTTAATATGTTATCAATACAATCAAAAAAGTTATCGGCATATTCTTCGTTTCAAGGGCTAAGAAGTTTATTGAACATAATACCCATTAGCGAAGTAACTCTAAGTGTAGAGTTTTTAACTTTAAAAATTTTTGAACCTTCTCCTGCGTAATTTTTGTTAATATTAGCGGGTCTTATAACGTCATTATTATTAATTATTTGTAAAATTTCACTTTTTGCTCAAACGTGATTACCGATTGTAAAAGCATTAACTCCGGCTTTTTTTAACCTTATGTAATCTTCTTTTATGAATCCTTTTCTACCTGAGACATTTTCAGCTTGAGCAATAACAAAATCAGCATTGTACTCTTTAATCAGTTTTGGTAAAAATGTTTCAACCATTTTAACACCAGGATCGCCAAAAATATCCCCAATAAAAAGTAATCTTATATTTTTATTTTCTTTTTGCATATTTTTATTAAATCCATTCTACAAATTAAAGTATAGTTTTTTTTAATGAATTTAATAAAAAAGTTTTATTTTTTAATTTCTGTACGTTCCTTATAAGATTGTTCTATTTCTTTGTAAAGTTGCGCATCTTCGTTTAAAAGTGTTTTGAGGGCTTTTTTTCCTTGAGCTATGTTTTTACCTTTGTAAGCGTATCAAGCTCCTTTTTTCTCCATAATTTCTTCTTCAACAGCCAAATCAATTAATTCCCCTAATTTATCCAACCCTTTGCTAAATAAAATTTCGCTTTCGGCATATTGATAAGGAGGAGCCACTTTATTTTTAACCACTTTTATTCTAATTTCATTACCAATAGAATCTTTTCCTTCACTTATTTGTGTCCCTTTTCTAACTTCCATTCTAATTGTTGAATAAAATTTTAATGCTCTACCACCGCTTGTTACTTCTGGATTTCCAAAAACAACCCCAACTTTTTCTCTTATTTGATTTACAAAAATAACAGTTACTTTATTTTTGTTTAATGTTCCTGCCAATTTTCTTAGTCCTTTAGACATTAAACGCGCTTGAGAACCTATTTGTTGATCCGACATACTTCCGTTTAATTCAGCTTCTGGTACTAAAGCCGCAACACTGTCTACAATAATAAGGTTAATATTCCCCGTTTTAGCTAAATAATCCACAATTTCTAAAGCTTGCTCTCCGCTGTCTGGTTGACTTATTATTAAATTATTTGTATCGACACCTATACTTTTTGCGTAATTTTTATCAATTGAATGTTCTGCATCTATATAAGCACAAATTCCATCATTTTTTTGAACTTCCGCAACAGCATGTAAACATATTGTTGTTTTACCAGAACTTTCAGGACCAAATATTTCAATTATTCTTCCTTTAGGATACCCTCTAACTCCTAAAATTTTGTCTATTTTTAAACTACCACTAGGATAAACTTCAATATCTTGATCATATTCATCACCAAGTAGCATAATCGCTTCTTTACCGAATTTTTTTTCGATCTCTTTTAAAGCTTCTAAAATTATTTTCTTTTTTTCTTGCATTTGCACCTCGTATATATGTGTTGCATTTTTAAGATTTAGACTTATATTAGACTTTTTTTGTAATTTTTTATTATTTGTAAATTTTTAAATAAAAGGAGCAAAAATAAGTGTTGAAATTAATGCGTTAGAAATAATTAGTTTAAAAATTGCAATTTTCTTTTTATATAAAATAAATGAAATAATAACGCAAGCAGGAACATAAATATATAAAACAATTCTTCTTCAACCATCAAAAAACAAGTTTTTAGAATTTTCAAAATCATAAAATATATATCCTTTACTTGAATTAAAAGAAAAGTGGGGAAAAAGAATCAAAATTAAAAGTTGAATACTCAAACCGATCATAATCGCAGCTATGACAGGTTTGAGTATATTTAACAAATTACTAATGTACTTATTTTGATTTTTATTAATTCTTTTCATTGCTCAAATCATAATTATAATCGCTGGTGTTGAGAATAAAATATAAGCTATTATTGCAAGTAAATAACCAACGAAACTATTTGGGGCCATTAAATAACCGCTAATAAAAGCGAATTTTAAACTAATAACACCTGGTGTTGAGTTAGTTAAGGTTAAAATTTGATTAATTTCACTTTCGCTGATGTTAATGCCAAAGTTGTTATTTATTGTTGATCACAATCACTGAAACATCGGTATAAAAACTTGTCCGCCACCAAAAACTGTAACGCTAATAAGCGCTAAACTTAAAAACAGAAATAAAACAGCTAAAATCATTATTTATTTTCCTTTTTAGAATTTCATTTTTTGAGTGTTCAATAATAAAGTGAATAAACTAAAATAACAATAACAATAGCCACAACAGGAATATTAAAAGGAGCAGGAACAAAAACGTAAAAACCAAAAGTAAAAATAAATAAGATCATTCACAAAGGCAATTTTAATTTTTTAGTTGATTGTTTTAAATATTCGTACGCAAAAGCGGCTAATATACCTATGATTGAAGCTAATACACCAACTGATAAAGCATATATATAATTTAGAGGAAGTTGCTTCACTAATAAAAATAAAATAAAGGTTAATAATATATGTGGAATCATAGCTATTATGCTAACAATATAGCCTTTTGTTTTACCTAGTAATTTAACAGATATATATGCTAAAGCCTGAATTATGCTTGGCCCGGGTAAAGAATTGGTTACAACCACAATCTTTTCAAATTCCTCATTAGTTATTCATTTTTTATTATCTACAGCTTCTTTTTTTATGACTGGCATTAAGGCGTTTCCGCCACCAAAACCAATAAAGGTTATTTTTATAATAAATCAGAATACTTCTCAAAATTGTGAGGAAGGTTTATTTGTTTTATTTTTTCATCTAAAAATCATAAAAAAATTATACCTTTTATACAAATTTTGTTTTATTGTCGATCTTAAGAAAATCACAAATAAAAATTTATTTATGGAAAAAATGAGGATATAAAAAAATAAATATGGTAAGTTTTTTCCACATTCATAAAATAAACGTTAAAAGCTATTTTAAAGTGTTGTCAAAATATTACTTAATATATATATATATATATATATCGCTTTCATTTTTTTCGATTTTCGAATATCAATAAAAAATATTTACAAAATCGTAAATATTTCGATAACAGTGAATAAATTCCACTTTTTATCTGTTTTTAATTATTACGTAAATATTTTTTTAATTAAACAAACAAAAGGATAAAAATGAAATCAAAATTGAAAATCATTTTAGGTTTAGGGGCTGTTACAACTTTAATGCCTATATCTATAATGTCTTGTGCAAAACAAGAAGATGAAAATCAAAATAAGGTTAAAGAATTAGAATCTCAACTTTCTGCTTTAACTACAAGATACAATGAAGAAAAAACTGCTTTACAAAATCAAATCGCACAAATGAATGCAAAATTAGAAGCAGAAAAAGCTGAAAAAGAAAAATTACAAACACAATTAAGCGCAAAAGAAAATGAGCTTAATGCTGAAAAAACTAAATTAAGCGAAGCTACTAAAAAATTAGAAGCTAATGAAGCTAAAAAAACTGAACTTGAGGAGCAAATAAGTAAATTAAATGCACAAGTGGAAGAATTAAAAGCACAATTAGCTGAAGCTGATAAAACATCACAAATAGAAGCGCTTCAAAGTGAAAAAACCACTTTAGAAGCCTCAGTTAGCGATCTTAACAAAAAATTAGAAGATGCTAAAGTTAAACACAATAGTGATTCTGAAAATATTACTGAATTACAAAAACAACTTTCAGAAAAAACCAAAGCACTTGAAACTGCTAACGCTTCTACACAAAGTTTAACCAGTGAAATTCAAACCTTAAGTGCTAATGTTGCTAAATTAACAAATGAATTAAAAGAATTAAAAGAAAAACAAAGCGCCCAAGCAAGCCAAAACACACAAACAGAAGAAACACAAACACAAAAAACTTCGCAAACCGAAGAACAAAATGAAAATAAAGCTCAAGATACACAAGAAGAAACACAATCTGAAGAGTCAATGAATCAATTATCAGACACAACAGATGAAAGTGAAGAAGAATCAGCTCAATCACCTGAGTCAAGAAGACAAGAATTATCAAATTACGAAGAAACATTGAACAAAAAACTTATTTCAGACTGATTAACTAATTACAACAGTAGTAATTTATCACAAGCATCTGAATTAGTTTCAAGAAGCTTTCCAAATTTAAGTGATGAAATTAATTCATTCATAGGGGCTTTAGCTCAAAACTATGAAAAATTAGTTGAAATGAAAAACTCACAAACAGAAGAAGAGTACTTAAAATTTTTAACTGAATTAGATAAATACATGGCAGCTTACCAACAAACATTTACAATTTTAAACGTGTTAATAAATGCTAGTTCATATTTTGATTATAGAAATTATCCATATGATTATAAACAAACTCAAGCCTTTATTCAAAGTGTAGCACAGCAAAAACAATATTTTGAAGACTTGTTTAAAAATGCATTTGCGAATGTTTCAAGCGGTAACCGTTTAATTAATTCTTATTCATTAGCTACATCATATTTAATTAAACAAATTACAGTATACTTAGACCAAGTTCAAATACAAAACGCGCAATTGATGCAAAAATTAGCAGAAAAAAGCACTGAAGAAAAATAAGCTATATTAATTAAAAAACAAAGTTTCACCTAAAGAGCGAAGCTTTGTTTTTTTACCTTGTTGCTAATGTAAAATATTATAAAAATTTTTATGCGCGCGTAGAGTGAAAAATATTTACGAAAAGTTTTTTTTAATATATAATTATGTTACTTATGGCGAATGTGGTGAAGTGGCTAACACAGCGGGTTGTGGTCCCGTCATTCGCGGGTTCGAATCCCGTCATTCGCCCCATATCAAGTAAGTAACCTAAAAGGTTACTTTTTTGTTTAAATTATCATTAAATAATTAAGGATGTAAATATGAGTTTAAAAGCCGGTATTGTTGGATTACCTAATGTAGGTAAAAGTACACTTTTTAGTGCCTTAACCAAAAAACAAGTTGAAGCATCTAATTATGCTTTTACGACAATCGAGCCTAATATTTCTAGCGTTGCGTTAAAAGATCCTAGAATTGAACAAATCGCAAAAATTGTAAATCCTAAAAAAATTGTCTATGCAACTTTTGATTTTGTGGATATTGCAGGTTTAGTAGAAGGGGCTTCAAAGGGAGAAGGTTTAGGAAATAAATTTTTAGCCAACATTAGAGAAGTTGATGCAATTATTCATGTTGTTAGATGTTTTGATAATAAAAATATAATGCACGTAGCCAATTCAGTAGATCCTGAAAGAGATCAAAAGGTCATCAATTTAGAGTTAATGTTAGCTGACTTAGAAACTGTTAATAATGTTATTAATCGCGTTAATAAAAAGGCTAAAAGTGGTGATTCTTTGGCTAACCAAGAGTTAAAATTAGCCCAACTAATTAAAGATAACCTTGAAAAAGAAATTCCTGTCCGTGATTTAAGTTTGAGCGAAGAAGAAAAGAAAATTATTAAAGGATATCAGCTTTTAACAGCCAAACCTATTATTTATGTTGCAAATTTATCAAATGAACAAATTGTGAATTATCAAGAACAACCATTATTTATCAAATTAAAAAATTCTCTTCCTCAAGGGACTAAAATTATTCCTATTTCAGTTCATATGGAAAGTGAATTAATTGAGATTGAAGACGAAAATGAAGCAAAAGAGTTTTTAAGCATGTATAACATTGAAAGAAGCGGATTAGATATTTTAACTAAAGAAGCTTTTGATTTATTAAACCTTGAAACTTATTTTACAGCCGGAGTTGTTGAAGTTAGAGCTTGAGTTTATCGCAAGAATATGTTAGCGCCTCAGTGTGCAGGAATTATTCATAGTGATTTTGAGAAAAAATTCATTAAAGCAGAAGTTATTTCTTTTGAGGATTTTATTCAAAATAATGGTGAATTAGGTGCTAAAGCAGCTGGTAAAATGCGCCAAGAAGGTAAAACATATGTAATGCAAGATGGTGATGTGTGTCACTTCAAATTTGGTAAGTAAGTCTAAATTTTTAATATAATTATTTTGATATTTATTTATCATGGGGGTTTAGCAAATCGGCAATGCAGTGGTCTCCAAAACCATCGAGACGGGTTCGACTCCTGTAACCCCCGCCATATCTAAAAAAGATCGAAATTAAATTTTATAAATTAAAAGAGCTTAGTTATTCACTAAGCTCTTTTAATTAATTCTTTGGTTTGGTTAAAAAGCTGAATATAAGGAGTTTCATCAAAAAATTTAGTATCTTGTGCTAAAACTCATAAAACAACAATGTAATACACAACTAATTTTTGTTTTAGAAGTTGTTTGTAGTCAATTTCATCATCGTAATTTTGTAAAAATCACTTTTCTTGTTCTTCATTTAAATGAGATGAACAAATAAAATAAGCCAAATCAAAATGCTTGTCATTCATGGTAGCATATTCTCAGTCGACAATAAATATTTGTTGATCTTTTTTGATCATATTTCTAGTTCACAAGTCATTATGATTAGGTGTAGATTTGTCACATTCGCTTGTAATTTTTTCAATTAGAGGATAATTTTGTCTAATAAAAGGCAAGTCTATATTCTTTTTCTCGATAATTTCAATATATTTTTTTATTCTTTTATCTATATTGTATTGAGGAAACTCTAAATTCGAATTATGTAATGTAGATACATTTTGAGCAATTATTTTTAAATTTTGTTGGTTTAGTTCTACATCTGAGCCATCAATGTATTCTCAAATCATCTCATTAGAGCTATTTTTTAGTAATTTTGGAACAAAGTTTAATTTAGATAATATTTGGTAATTTATTTTGTGATTAAATTCGTTTATGTTAATTTCTTGAATGAACAAATTGTCTTCTTTAAAACTTTTATTTGTAAAACCGATGTTTATTTTTTCTCTCATCCTAACCTCTTAATTTTACTTATATGTCTTTAAAACAGTCTTTTTGGTCAAATAAATAAAATTTTATTTAATTTATATCATTATTTTAAAGCGATTATTTAATATGGAAATTTTTACAATTTAATTTTATAATAGTCTTAAAACTATTTTTAATTATTTTTGTAAAATAATAATACTTAACAATATTTAGATTGTATAAGCAAATTTTAAGTAATTATGAAAGGGAAAATTATGAGAATTTTAGTTGTCGGTGCTAACCACGCAGGTACTTCTTTTTTAAGAACACTTAAAACATTAAACCCTAATGCTGAAGTTGTTGCGTATGACAGAAATACAAACGTATCATTCTTAGGATGTGGAATCGCAATTTGAGTAAGTGGATTATTTACAGATCCAGCTGGATTATTTTACTCATCACCAGAAATCTTAAGAAAACAATACAACGTAGATTTAAAAATTAACCACGAGGTTATTGAATTAAACAGATCTAAAAACGAAGTTTTAGTTAGAGATTTAGAAACAGGAACAGAATTTACAGATAAATACGATAAATTAGTATTTGCTGGTGGAACATGACCTATTGAACCACAATTCAAAGGTATTGAATACAAAAATATTATGTTATCTAAATTATTCCAACATGCTGAAGCTATTGTTGAAGCGGCTAATGATAAAAAAGTTAAAGACGTTGTTGTTGTAGGAGCTGGATACATTGGTGTTGAATTAGTTGAAGCGTTCCATGAAAAAGGTAAAAATGTTACTTTAATTGATTTACAAGACAGAGTAGCACCAAATTACTTTG
The DNA here is from genome assembly GCF_036350065.1 of Mycoplasmopsis ciconiae. Taxonomy (NCBI): domain Bacteria; kingdom Bacillati; phylum Mycoplasmatota; order Mycoplasmoidales; family Metamycoplasmataceae; genus Mycoplasmopsis; species Mycoplasmopsis ciconiae. Next base: position 69,682 of record NZ_JAZDWZ010000006.1, read on the forward strand.
ACCCTGAATTTACAGACCAAATGGAAAAAAGAATGGCTGATTCAGGTGTTAATTTACAATTAGGTCAAAAAGTTTTAGAATTCAAATCTAAAGATGGAGAATTTGTTTCTAGCGTTGTTACAGATAAGGGTGAATTTAAAGCTGACTTAGTTATTTTATGTATCGGATTCAAACCAAGAACAGACTTTGTTAAAGATGTTGAAAAAACAGCAAATGGAGCTATTAAAGTAGATGAGTTCCAAAGAAGTATTTCAGACAAAAATATTTACGCTATAGGTGATTCAGCAGCTATGAAAAACTGCATCACAAACGACTATCAACACGTAGCTTTAGCTACAAACGCTGTAAAAAGTGGTTTAGTAGCTGCTTTACACTTATCAGGTATAGAAGTACCATTCCCAGGTGTAGTCGGAACAAACGCAATTAATGTTTTTGATTGTCATTATGCATCTACAGGATTTACAAAATCTACAGCCGTAAGAATGGGATTTGATGAAAGTGTTGTTGGTGAAGAGTACTGAATTGATAATGATCGTTGTGAATTTATGGGTGATGTTGAAAAAGTTGCATGTAAAATAACATACAACAAAGAAACATTAAAATTATTAGGTGTTCAAATTGGTTCATGAGGAAAAGAACTTCACGTTGAAGTAATTTACATGTTTGCCTTAGCTATTCAAAGAGGTTTAACATTACCTGAAATCGCTTTAACAGATGTGTTCTTCTTGCCTCACTTTAATAAACCATTTAATTTCTTCTTAATGCCAATGTTAAACGCATTAGGAATCAAATATAAAGCTTAATAACACAACACAAAAAAGTTGCAAAAAGCAACTTTTTTTATTGTTTTACAGGTAAAAAACGATTTTTAAAAGGTTTTTTATTTTTTAAAATTAACTATATAATTAAAAAATGATTAAATTAAAAGTAAATTACCAAGAGCGTATTGATAAATACATTTCCAACCAAACTGAAATTTCCAGAAATGATATTAAACAATTAATTGAAGAAAAAGCTGTTAAAGTTGATGGGGTTACGGTAAATAAACCGAAATTTATTGTTAGAGAAAATCAAGAAATAGAAATTGAAAAATTAATTGATAAAATCGTTGAAATAAAACCACAAAACATTGATTTAGATATAGTTTTTGAAGATGAATATTTAATCGTAATTAACAAACCTTCAAATATGGTTGTCCATCCAGCGCCAGGACACTATGAAAACACATTAGTTAATGCTCTTATGTATCATTTTAAAAACAATCTAAGTAACGAAAACGGACTTTTAAGGCCAGGTATTGTTCATAGAATTGATAAAGACACTTCTGGATTGTTATTAATTGCTAAAACCAATGAAGTTCATCAAAAATTAGCTGATTTTTTTAAAACACATGAAATTCACAGAAGTTATTTAGCTATTGTTGATAATATTTTAAGTGCTAAAAAAATCAAAATTGACTTGCCTATAGGTAGAGATGTCAAAAATAGACAATCAATGACAGTTACTCATTCTAACTCTAAACATGCAATCACACATGTAGAGATGCTTAAGAGTTTTTATTATCAACATCAACCTAAAACACTTGTTAAGTGTACATTAGAAACAGGAAGAACACATCAAATTAGAGTTCATTTAAGTTACATTAAAAATCCAGTTTTTGGTGATCCTATTTATAATAAAGAAATTGATTTATTTGGGCAGAGACTACATGCATATAAATTAGAATTTACTCACCCAATTACAAACCAACAAATGAAATTCTTAGCAAAACCGCCAGCTGAATTCAATATCGCTGATTTTGACTTTGAAACATTCTTAAAAAACGAATAAAAAAACTTTATAATTAATTTAATATTTAAATTAACGTCCAAAAAGGAGAAAAATGGAAAAAAAACCATTGTTAAGCAGAAAAAAGTATTTAAATTTCGATAGTCCAAAAGATTTGTACGAAAATGGTAAAAGAACTTTTAATCTTTGATTTATGCTATATGTTGCTATTTTAGTTATTACAGCAATTTTATTGATTGTAGGTATTTTTGTTTTTGTTTATGTGGATAGCCAAAATGTTTATGAATTTATTTTAAAAACTTATAACGAAACATTCAACACAAATAATCCTAATTTATCCGCACCAACTAAAAATGGCGTTATTACTTCGTATATTATTTGACCTTCAGTTTTCTTTTTTTTCACAATTTTATCTTTAGTTTACTTTGTTATTTCAATGTTTGCGGGAAAAGCAAAACAAAATTATGGAGAATTAAACATTGTTGGTAATATTGTTTTATTTGTTGTTTTCTTAAATCTAGCAACACCTTTTTTAACAGCTGCAATTTATGGCTCAACAAAAATTAGTTATGTTTATCAGTGAATAAACTTGGCCACAGGTATTTTTACGATTGTTGCATGATTCTTTGTGGGTAGAGAAGTCAAATTCATTAAAAGAGCTTTCATGTTTATAAGAATGCGTGAAGAGATGAAAAATAATATACAATTTAATATTCCTGATTTTGAAAATTTTGTAACTAAAGTCAAAGAAGAAGTTCAAAACGAAAAAGTACGCGAAAACGCCGAAGCTGAAGCGCAAAAAGAAAAATCTACATCTGATTCTGTAAAAGATGAATATATTAAAAAATTAAAAGATTTACCAATCGAAAAATTAAAAAAAGCTGCTGAAGATTTAAATATTTTTGGTTATGAAGATATGGATGTAGAGGAGCTAGCTGAAAGAATTTATTATTACTCTAAAAAGAAAAATTCATCATCACAAAAAGACGAAAACTCTTCAGAAGATAAGCAATAATTATAAAAATAACACAAACAATAAATAAACACATCAATGTGTTTATTTTTAATTATTTATAAAAAAAGGAATAAAGAAAAATAATAATATAAAATATTAATATTAATTAATATTAATATGGTTTTTTAAGGAGGTAGAATGCTTAATCTTAAAAAGATATTTTTATTATCTAGTTCACTTGTGTCTTTAATTCCTGTATCTTTTGTTGTGGCCTGCGACTCAAGTCAAGAAAAAAAAGCGCTGATCAATATAAGAAATCAAGTACAGCAGATGAATGACGAAGAATTACTTAAACTTTTAGACATCAAATATCCTCCTCAAAGTTTAAGCAATTTAGAAGCAGAACCTAAAAATTACACATCTGAAGCTTTATGAAGCATAAACGCTTTTAGATACGAAAATCAAGTAACTTTTGATGGTTATAAATTTAATATTTTTTTAGAAAATGTAGTAGGTAACCCCGGTTCAGATATAACAACTTTTACATTTAAAGTTCAATTAAACTCTTCTTTAGTAACTGACCCAATATACGCAAGAAGAACAACCAGTTTATTTAAAGCAATTAGATTAAATCACAATCACTACTCTAAGCAAAAACCAATTTCAGAAAGTATTAAAAAGCAATTTAGCGATGAGCAAATTTTAGAAAATCTAAAAAAATATAATTAGGAGAAAAAATGGACTATAAAAAAACCTTAAATATGCCAAAAACTTCATTTGAAATGAAGGCTAATTTAGTTGTCAAAGAACCAAAATATCTCAAGTTATGAAAAGAGAATCAAATTTATAACAAAGTTTTAGAGAAAAATAAAGACAATCCACATTTTGTTTTACATGATGGTCCTCCATATGCTAATGGTGATTTACATATTGGTCACGCATTAAATAGAATTTTGAAAGACATTATTGTAAGATATAAATCACTCAAAGGTTTTTATTCACCTTTTGTTTTAGGTTGGGATACACACGGATTGCCAATCGAGCATAAAATGCTAAAGGAAGCAAACATCAATAAAGATGAATTAACACCACTAATTTTAAGAAAAAAAGCTGCTAAATATGCCTACAAACAAGTCGAAAAACAAAAAAAACAACTTGAAAAATTAGAGATGCTTACTGATTTGGATACTTACTATATAACAATGGATAAACACTATGAAGCACAGCAGTTAAGGTTGTTTAAAAAAATGGTTATGGATGGTTTAGTATATAAAGGATTAAAACCGGTTTATTGATCTCCTTCTAGCCAAAGTGCTTTAGCTGAAGCGGAAGTTGAGTATCAAGATGTTGTGTCTCCTTCTATTTATGTAGCTTTTAAAATTGTATCTACAACAGAAAAAAATAAAGTTCACGTTAATGATCATTTAATAATTTGAACAACAACACCATGAACTTTGATAGCTAACTCAGGAGTGGCTTTAGGCGAAGAATTTTCTTACACAAGATTAAAATATGAAAACAAAGTTTATATTGTAGCTAGTGAATTACTTGAGAAAGTAACCCAATTATTTGGCTGAGAAAATTATGAAATTTTAGAAGTTTTAACAGCAAAAGACATAGTAGGGGCTACATATTTAACTCCAATTACACATCAAGAAGCTAAAGTTGTTTTTGGTCACCACGTTACCTTAGAAAGTGGGACAGGTTTAGTTCATATTGCTCCATTATTTGGTGAAGATGACTTTTTAATAGGTCAAAAAAATAAACTAAATATGATTATGCACATCGCTGATGATGGAAAAATTGATTACGAATGTAAATATAATGGCGTATTTTATGAGGATGCTAACAAAATAATTATTGACGATTTAAAAAACAATAATTCTTTAGTTAAAGAAGCAAAATTAAAACACCCATACCCACATGATTGAAGAACTCACCAACCAATTATGTATAGAGGAACACCTCAGTGATTTGTTTCTATTGATAAAATAAGAAACAAAATTTTAAACGAAATTGAAAAAGTAAAATTTTATCCTGAATGAGCGCAAAAACGTTTATCACAAATGATTGAAAATAGAGGTGATTGAACTATTTCGCGTCAAAGAAGCTGAGGTGTACCAATTATTATTTTTTATGATAAAAATAAAAAACCAGTTATCAATGAAGAAATTTTCGATTATGTAATTAATCTTGTTCAAGAGCACGGTAGTGATATTTGATGAGAAAAAGATGCGGACGAATTATTACCTCAAGAGTATAGAAATTTAGGTTACACTAAAGAGATGGATATAATGGATGTTTGATTTGATTCTGGAAGCAGTTCTATTTCATATCATATTCCTAACACTAATGTGCCTTATGATTTATATTTAGAGGGAGTGGATCAATATAGAGGTTGATTTAACTCTTCAATAATCAACTCAGTTGCTTACTATGGTTTTGCTCCTTATAAACAATTAATAAGTCATGGATTTACTTTAGATGGAAAAGGTGAAAAAATGTCTAAATCTAAAGGGAATGTCATTGACCCAACTTCAGTTGCAAAAGAAAGAGGAGCTGACATTTTACGTTTATGAGTTGCAAACAGTGAATACTCTAATGATGTTTCAATTAGCAACGAAATCTTAGATCAAAATGCTGAATTATACAGAAAATTGAGAAACACAATTAGATTCTTATTAGGTAATTTAGATGGATTTAAGTATGATGCAACTTTAGAGAGAGAAGGAATTCATTTATACATAAAAGAGGAACTTGAATTACTTAAAAATAAAGTAGTTAATTATTACGATCAATTTAAATTTATTAATGTAATCAAAGAAATCAACAATTATATTGTTGACTTATCTAGTTTTTATTTAAGTGTAACTAAAGACATTTTATATGTTGACAAAAAAGACTCTAAACGTCGTTTAATGACTCTTACTAACTTTTATGAAATAGTTGAGTTTTTAGTTGTAGCTTTAGCTCCAATTATTCCTGCAACAGCCGAAGAAATTTACGAACACTTTGATAAAGTTAACAAAAAAGAATCAGTTATGCTTGAAGAATTCCCTCAAGTAAAACCTGTTAATTTTGCTATTTTAGACAAATTTAAAGTATTCTTTGAACTTAGAGATAAAGTAAATCAGTTAATTGAAAATGCTGTTAAAAATCATCAAATTAAGCGTTCAAATGAAGCTAAATTATATTTAGATGTACATGATCAATTTTTAGCTAGCTTAGATTTAAAATTACTTTTAATGGTTGGTGATATTGAATTTAGTGATAAATTCGCTTTAGAAGTATTCAAAAGTGAAAAATGTGCTAGATGTTGAAATCACTTTTTACCTAATTTAATTGTTGATCAACTATGTCCAAATTGTTCTTCAATAATTGCAGATTTAGTAAAAGAGCAAAATTTAAATGAATAAAAATACATTTTTCCAAAAAATAAAAGATTTTACCATCAAAAGTAAACAAAAAATCAAAGAATACTCTTTAAAAAACGCGCATGCTTTTAAAGAGTATACAAAGACAAACAAAAAAAGAATAATAATTTCTTATATTATTTTAATTAGCGTTGTCACAATTTTATTGTTAGTCGATCAATTGACTAAAACATTTATTTTTAAGCACGTAGATGTACATAATTTAGTTGATGGAAAAGGCTTAGCGCCAGATGGAAGTGGTCAATATATTTACCCTGAAACTATTTACCCTTCACAAGATAAGTGATTGGATTATATTATTATTGGTTTTAGATTTATTTGACACAAAGGTGTTACATTTTTACCAAGAGGAATCAATTTAAATATTATTCAAGTTTTAAGTATTTTAATAATAGTCTTTATTGTTTTTGCTACATATTTTGCTGAGTGAAGATTTGTAGTTTTTATGGCGTTTATTTGTGCTGGAGCAGCCGGAAACATGATTGATAGATTTTTATTTGACAACCATGTTAAAGACCTTTTATATGTTCCGTTTTTAGAAAAGAGAGGAACATTTAATTTCGCTGATACTTGAGTTATTATTGGTACTATCGGAACATTAGCGACAATTTTAGTAGATCTAATTATTGATTTTTTCAAACGCCTAAAAAACAAAAAAAACGAAAATGAAACTAAAATTGATTAATTTAAAAGTCGATTAAAAATCGACTTTTTATTAAGCTTTTTTGATAAAAAAATAACAAATAATAATTAATTATTTATAATACATACATGTTTAATGTTAAATTAGTAGAATTACCCAAAAAAGTATTAAGAGAAATTTCAAAAGAAGTTACTCTTCCATTATCAAAAGAAGATGACTTATTAGCTCAGAAGATGATTTATCACGTAGATGATAGTCAAAAACCTAACACTAAATTTCGCCCTGCTGTTGGTGTGGCTGCTGTTCAGTATGGAGTTTTAAAACGTATGTTTTATGTACATGTTAAAAACTTCGATACAGATGAAACTATTTTTAGTGACGTTATTATTAATCCAGTTGTACTTTCAAAAAGTTTTGGTAAACAAGCCTTAAGCGAAGGTGAAGGATGTTTAAGTGTTCCTGAAAATTATCCAAATCAAGAAGGTTATATAAGAAGAGCTACAAGAATTAAAATTAAATGTTATAGTTATAAACAACAAAAAGAAGTAGAATACGATCTAACAGGATATGTAGCGATTGTTTTCCAACATGAATTAGATCATTTAGACGGTAAGTTGTTTATTGATAGAATAAAAAGAAGCAATCCTTGAGAAAAAGAAAAAGATTTAATTTTAATGTAAATATGAAAAAGTTCCATTTTTGGAACTTTTTTTGTTTTTTAAAAAGCTAAAATAAATAATGTAGAAATATCTCTGTTAATTAAAAAAACAAAGTTCCACCTAACGGGTGAAGCTTTGTTTTTTTAACG